>NZ_JBLYNS010000082.1:0-23125 GCF_049310205.1 Endozoicomonas sp. ALC013
GCTGACTATCATGAGTGCTGTCCGAACACTGCGTACATCGGTACCTTATTACCTGACATTGGCTGCTGAACTGAACAGACCGAAACCTGTGGAAGAGGCTTTCAGATAACAATCCATGATGTACAGTATATTGAGAAATACCAACCTTCCTTGGTGATCGCAAAGAACCATACCAGACTACCGTCTACTAAAAAGAAAAGATCGTCGCATACATGTTTTTGCTGCGCACTGAAGGTACCGGTTTTTTGCGATCACACAGTATTGATAAGTGAGCTGTATGCCCGGGATGAAACTGGATTATGTCGTGACTTCAGCAGGTAATATGGTGACCATAGCCAAAAGGAGCCTTGATGACAAAGAGCTTATGGAGACGCTGTCATCCAGAGCGACGTGCGCAGGGTGTAATATTTATTTTTTGCAGGGTACCAAAGTTACGGTTTGCGGCCATCGGGTTTGTAACCAGTGCTGGATCAGTAATGAACAACGCTGTCCCAATCGTCGGTGTGGCGATGACAAGAAACTGGAAAACTACGATATTTCCAGCATGGATGAGATTGGCAGGTTGTTTGTGCACTGTCCGCTGAGTGGCTGTAGAGAAATACTCTCCTATGCAGAAACTGACGCACATATAGCTGCACATGACCTGCCGGAACCTGGTCAGAATAATGAATGACTCGCTGCCCGGCTGAGTCAGTGAAGAGAGTTTGACGGGCAGGAAATGGGGCTTATCATGGGCGACTTTGGCCAATATGAATTGTGTTCTGATCATCAATGATCAGCAGCACAGACTCCCGGACTGATTTTACTGTTTTGTTGTTGTATATCTATGTCACTACTGAAAAAAGCAATGGCGTCGTTGTCGATAGGTGCCGCCAAAGTGGATGCCGTGCTCGAGCAGCCAGAGTTGATTCCGGGCAAGCGGGTGGATTTTACCATTCGGGTTAACGGGGGTGTCGCTGAACAACAGATTGATAACATCTATCTGAATATCTGCTGCCAATATTTTGCCGAGCTGGAAAAGCGTAAGGGCGGTGATGAAGGAACCGTGACTGAAAAGGTAAAACAGACCTGCTCTTTGAGCCAGTGGTCATTGCCGGAAACCTTTATTATTGCTCCGGGTGAAGAACGAATATTCAATGCCAGTTTTATTTTGCCCTATAACACACCCATTACCCTGGGCGAGGGTAAGGTATGGCTGGAAACCGGGCTGGATATCCAGTTTGCCATAGATCCTTCGGATACTGACTTGCTGGTAGTAAGGCCGGATGCATTGCTGGCCGGTCTGTTTGATGGACTCACCAACGCCGGTTTGCAGTTGCGCCAGGCGGAGTGTGAAGCCGCCAGTGGCTTTGCGCTGCCGTTTGTTCAGGAGTTTGAATTTATCCCGGTCTCCGGGAAGTTTCTTGGCCGCTGGCGGGAGCTGGAAATTGTTGCCTGGCGCGATGAGCAACAGCTTAAACTCTGGTTTGAAGTCGATCGTCAGCAACGGGGTTTGCAGGGTATGTTATCTGGACTGCTGGGTAGGGGGGAGTTGCATCGACACCTGGAAATATCGGTGGAGACAACGCCGGAAGCACTGGCTGAACAGGTGATTGCGTTTCTTGATCAGACAATGTGATCTGCAATTTTCTGCTGAGCCAGTGCTTTGACATCATCGTTTTATCGACTATTTTTTATTGGCGTATTTCATGGAATCCAGAGCTACGGCAAAGATAATAATCCCCCCCTTGATAATAAACTGCCAGTAAGGGTTGATGCCGATATAAGTCATACCGTAGTTAATGATGGTAAAGATCAATACGCCGGTGACCACGCCCATGATACTGCCGACGCCACCGGCAAAAGATACTCCGCCAACCACACAGGCGGCAATGGCATCCAGCTCATACAAAAAGCCCAGGTTATTGGTGGCAGAGCCGATACGGCCAGCTTCCAGAAGACCGGCAAAGGCATAAAACACGCCGGAAAGCGCATACACCTTCAGCAGGGTAAGTGGTACGTTGACACCAGAGACTTTGGCCGCCTCCGGGTTACCACCGATGGCAAAGATGTTTTTGCCAAAGACGGTTTTGTTCCACAGTACCCAGCTGAAAATAATGGCAATAACCGCATAGAAGGTGATGTAGGAAAGCCGGAAGTCACCCAGTCGGATAAAGCCCTGGGTAAATTCGGAGAACTGAGTGGCAAAACCGGCCACTGGCGAAGCGCCCACATAGTCATAGTAGAGGGAGTTCACGCCATAGACGATAATCATCGTACCCATGGTAGCGATGAACGGCGTCACTTTCAGGTAGGCGACCACCAGCCCGTTCACCAGACCAATCAATGCACCAATGGCACAGACAATCATGATAACGGCAGGGATCGGCAGTGGCCCCAGCTCCGGGAAGACTTTGTTGACATTTTCCAAAGCTTGCAACAGGGTTGCCGAGATGACCGCTGCCAGACCAACCTGCCGACCGGCAGAAAGGTCGGTTCCCTGGGTAACGATCAGACTGGCAACCCCCAGGGCGATAATAATTCTGACCGACGACTGTGTCAGTATATTGCTGAGGTTTCTTAAACTTACAAACGACGGTTCTTGTATAATAATCACCGCCAGAAGAATCAGCAGCACCGCATAGATACCACCTTCTTTTACCAGGCGCAGAACACTCAGTTGTTTTCCCGCCGTCAGACTGCTGGCAACACTCATGGCAGTCTCTCCCCTTGTTCGTTTCAGTAAATAAAAAATGCGTTATAGATAGCGTGCAGCCAGTTCAAGAATTTCGTGCTGCGTGGTTTCCCTGGTATTGACAATGCCGGCAACCCGACCATTACTCATTACCATGATGCGGTCAGTGACACCCAGCAACTCAGGCATTTCTGATGAAATCATAATGATGCCTTTATCCTTTTTGGCCAGGTCCAGAATCAGCTGATAGATTTCAAACTTGGCACCCACATCAATCCCCCGGGTCGGTTCATCCAGCATCAGGATTTCCGGTTGGGTCAGAAGCCAGCGGCCAATGACCACTTTCTGTTGGTTACCGCCGGAGAGTGAGCCGATGTGCGTGTTATGACTAGGTGTTTTTACCTTCATGGCATCAATGACCCACTGAGTATCCGCCCCCATGGTCTGATTACTTAATAAGCCAAAACGTTGTTTGTACTTTTCAATATTGGCAATCAGAGCGTTAAAGGTGATATCGAGTGTGGCGTAGATACCCGTCGCACGTCGCTCTTCGGTGACCAGAGAGAAGCCATTCTGGATGGCCTGGTATGCATCCTTATTGTCCAGTGTCTTTCCATGCAGCTTGATAACGCCCGCGCTTTTATCGCGAATACCAAAAATGGTTTCCACGACATCGCTACGACGGGCACCCACCAGACCGGCGATACCGAGAATTTCCCCTTTACGGAGTTCAAAGCTGACATCCTGTATGGAGGGCTGGTTTTTGGCGGTCAAATGCTCAACCTGAAGGATCACTTCTTTCGGCTGGTGATCCCGCTGAGGGAATCGCTGGGTCAGTTCCCGCCCCACCATCAGGCTGATGATCTGGTCCATATCCAGACCTGCCAGTGGCCGGGTAGTCACCCATTGGCCATCCCGAAGTATGGTAATGTCGTCGCAGATAGAAAAAATTTCTTCCATCTTATGAGAGATGTAGACAATACCGCAGCCACGCTCTTTTAATTTATTAATGATGGTAAACAGGTGGCGGACTTCTTTTTCTGAAAGGGACGAAGTCGGTTCATCCATAATGACAATTTTGGCGTTGTAGGAAAATGCCTTGGCAATTTCCACCATCTGTCGTTTGGAAACAGACAGATCCGCCACCTTATCTTTTGGATCAACATCAATATCCAGCTCGTCAAAGATCTTTTTGGTTTCGTCGTACATGGTTTTGTGATCAATAAAACCATGTTTCTTTGGGTAACGACCCAACCAGACATTGTCCATCACGCTGGATTGCAATACCTGGTTCAGCTCCTGATGCACCATGGAAACACCGTGAGTGAGTGCTTCCTTTGATGAGGTAAATTCAGTGGCCTTGCCTTGAAAATAAATACTGCCTTCGTCTTTTTCATAAATACCGAAAAGACATTTTAAGAGTGTTGATTTACCGGCACCATTTTCCCCCATCAGGGCATGGACGGAGTGAGGACGCACTTTTAGATTAACCCGGTCCAGGGCTTTTACTCCGGGAAATGATTTGCTGATGTCGGTCATTTCCAGAAGCCATTCACTGTCGTTAATCAAATGGTTGCTGGTATCCATAGCATTCTGACTTTTCAGAGATAAAGAGCACCCGGCAAGGGCACCGGAAATGCCCGGGAGGCTGCTCTTTTGAATGAGAAACGGAGTTGAAAGATTTGGCCTGGTTTCCTCTCGTTCCCATGCTCCTGCGTGGGAACGAGAGGTTAGTCAGACCTAAACCTGCCTGTCACAAGTCGTCTTTATCGACACCCACGTAAGGTACGCGAACGATTTTATTTTCGATATTCCAGTTGGTGCCTTCACCTGCGGCTTTGCCATTGGCCAGGTTATTGGCTAACTGAAAAGCAGCTTTGGCCTGGTTATTGGCGTCGTTCAGTACGGTTCCCTGCATCTGCCCGCCTTTAATCAGTGCCAGTGCTTCTGTCAGGGCATCAACGCCAAACACGGGAATGGCGGATTTACCGGCAGCTTTCAGGGACTCGATAGCGCCCATGGCCATGGCATCATTGTTGGCGATAACCACTTCAATTTTGTCGGCATTCGGGCCAGAGATCCAGGCATCAACCTTGTCTTTTGCCATGGCGGTATCCCACATGGCGGTATCCATATGGAGTTCTGCCGTCGGGTAGCCCCGGTCATTCAGGGTAGAGATGACATAGGACGTTCTTGCTTCTGCGTCCGGGTGGCCGGGCTCACCTTTCAGTAATACATACTGGATCTTGCCATCACCGTTCAGATCCCAGGCTGAGTTTCTGGCCCAGTGCTCAGCAATCAGTTCTCCCTGGATAATGCCCGATTCCTTGGAGTCAGTGCCAACGTAGTAAGCATGCTTATAACTGGCCAGGGCTTCAGCGGAGGGCTCTTTGTTGTAGAAGACAATGGGAACATCATCGTACTTGGCTTTTTGAATGATGACCGGAGCGGCAGCAGGGTCCACCAGATTAATCGCCAGAGCATCCACCCCTCTGGCCAGCATAATGTCAACCTGGTCATTCTGCTTGGACTGATCGTTCTGCGAGTCGTTCATCAGCAGTCGAACACCGTCAACCTTGTCGGCTTCTGCTTCGATAGCCCGGCGAACGCTTGCCATAAAGTTATCGTCGTATTTGTAAACGGTAACGCCAAGGGTCGTGCTGGCCTGAGCGGCACTGCCAATGGTCATCGCTGCCATCATGGCAGCCAGCGCTGTGACTTTTTTCATGGTTGTCCTTCGGTGAATTTCTGTGTGCTTTGATGGTATCAAACAGTGCTTACTGTTAGGGTAAGGCAGCTCAACGAAATGTAACAAAGTCTTAAAAAAGTGATCATAAAAAGATAAGTCGATCGACGTTCATATTGTCAGGGATCAATAGTTTTGCTCAGCGCTGATTGGGATAATCCTGACTGACGACGTGGTCATTATATGGTTAGGGGGAACGATGAGGGCATCGCACCGGATTTTTGTGGTGGATGATGATGATGGCATTCGGCAGTTACTGGCTGAATACCTGACAAAGCATGGTTTTGCTGTAGAAACATCACCGGATGGTGAGTCTTTTCTGGAACGGTTCCAATCACTGTCCGTGGAAGAAACCCGGAATGCGCTGGTGGTGCTGGATATCATGATGCCGGGTATTGATGGCTTTGATGTCTGTCGGCAGTTGAGAACCTTTACCAAAGTCCCTGTGATCATGCTCACTGCCGTATCCGATGAAATGGACCGTATTGTTGGTCTGGAAATCGGGGCAGACGATTACCTTGCCAAACCCTTTAACCCGAGGGAGCTACTGGCCCGAATTAAAGCCATTTTCCGGCGCAGTGAGCAGACCGCTGAGGTGCTGCCGCCTTCACGGTTTTGCTGTTTTCATGGCCTTCGCCTGGATATGGTTACCCGGTCATTGTCTGATACGGAAGGGGAACCCCTGCCGCTCTCTGGTGCTGATTACAATCTGTTGATGCTCTTTGTGAACAATGCCGGCAGGGTGTTGAGTCGTGAGTATATTGCTGGCGAAACCCGCAAACGCGGTTCAGATCCACTGGACCGTTTTATTGATGTCCATATCAGCCGTCTCCGCCAGTGTCTGGGTGATGATGCCAGGTCACCGGCGATCATCAAAACCGTGCGAGGTGCCGGATACCTGATGGCCACCGAGGTTCGATTTTCTCATGATGCCACTGTGCCTGTTCTTTCGTGAGCGTAAGGATGAGCGGCGTCATAAAAGAGTATTGGCAAATCCTCAAACACCAGTTTCATGAGTGCTCACCAAGGACGCTGGCCGGCCGTTTCCTGATGGTGATGTTTGCCCTGGTGTTCACCTCTCAGCTTCTGGTGAATCATCTCTGGGAGCGGGAAACCGAGAGTGACCGGCAGGAAGCGCTTGCCAGAGTATCAACCAGTGTGGCGCTGCGTATGTCGGCTACCACTGAATATTTTGTGACATTGCCTGCCTCACTCCGTAAGGCCGCTATCAACAAACTGCGTTACATGGGAGGAGCCCGTTACTTCATCACCCTGAATCCGGAGTTTATTAAACTGGTGCCTTATGAGAACTCATTGGCCCATCAAACGGTGGTGAATGTCTTTAAGGCAGTACTTAAAAACGCCAATCATATCAGTGGTCGGGTCGAGGTGGCTTTTTCCCGACCGGAAACGCTGAAGGTGTTTGATAATCAAACGCTGCTGCAGGATCTGCCCGATAACTGGGGCCGGGAAACGTTATTGGTTGAGCCTCTGGATCTTCCGGTTCTGGTAATACAGGTTCAACTTGAAAACAGTGAGTGGCTATACCTGGCAACCCTGATGCCAGACTCATCCATTCTCTCGGCTGATGACTCCTCCCCGGCACCTTTGCAAACTTCCTATTTGATCTGGATGCTGGTGCTGCTGGTATTTGCGACCATGGCTATCTATTTTATGGTTCGTCCTTTTGCGGCGTTATCCAAAGCAGCAAACGATTTTGGGCGGGATCTGGAGCCTGTGGCCATTCCTGAACGGGGTTGTCTGGAGTATGAAAGAACGGCCCGGGCTTTTAACCAGATGCAGCAGAATATCCGCCATTATATGAATGACCGGAAACAGTTGTTCTCGGGGATTTCCCATGACCTGAAAACGCCGATTACCCGACTGCGCCTGCGAGCCGAAATGCTGGATGATGACGCCCAGCGGGAGCCGTTTATCCATGACCTGGAACACC
The DNA here is from genome assembly GCF_049310205.1 of Endozoicomonas sp. ALC013. Taxonomy (NCBI): domain Bacteria; kingdom Pseudomonadati; phylum Pseudomonadota; class Gammaproteobacteria; order Oceanospirillales; family Endozoicomonadaceae; genus Endozoicomonas; species Endozoicomonas sp. ALC013. The sequence goes on from NZ_JBLYNS010000082.1 coordinate 7,375, forward strand.
TGGAAATCATGGTCAAGTCGGCCCTGCAGGTGGTCAGCAATACCGATATCCATGAAAACCCCCGGGTGGTTGATCTGGAAAGAATGCTGAATGACATGACACTGGCAGCCCAATCAGTCGGGCAGAGAGCCTGGCTGCATACACCGTTCCTGAATCATCCTGAAGGTGACGGGCGTTATAACATCACCGGCAAACCGCTGGCGCTTAAACGGTGTCTGGAGAACCTGATTGGCAATGCGATTGTTTATGGGGCACCGGCCAATGTTTATATTGAGCGGGTAGCCGATCAGGTCATCATTACTGTCCGTGATCATGGGCCCGGTATTCCAGAGGGGATGGAAGAAACGATTTTTAAACCTTATTTCCGGCTGGACTACGGCTGTCAGAAGAACCCGGATGGTAACGGTCTTGGGCTGATCACCGCTCGCCACCTGGCGCGGATTCATGGTGGCAGCCTCAGACTTCGTAACCATCCGGAGGGTGGGCTGGAGGTTACCCTGACACTGCCAGTCGCATGATTTTATGACAATTGATGTTTATTCGTTGATGGTTTGAACCACCTTAACCGATTGGCATTGGACACCACGGTTACCGACGACAGTGCCATGGCACCACCGGCGATAACCGGATTGAGCAGCATACCGGTAAACGGGAACAGGATGCCCGCGGCAATGGGTATGCCTAATGAGTTGTAGATAAAGGCACCAAACAGGTTCTGTTTGATATTTCTCAGTGTTGCTCTTGAGAGTTCAATAGCATCTGCGACACCGTGAAGAGACGCGCCCATCAGGGTCACATCCGCCGATTCAATGGCAACATCGGTCCCGGTGCCAATGGCAAAGCCAACATCGGACTGGGCCAGGGCCGGGGCATCGTTGATGCCATCACCCGCCATACCCACTTTATGACCGCGCCCGGATAGAAGACGCTGTATTTCTTTCACATGCCCGGCTTTATCTTCAGGCAGAACTTCGGCATGGAACTCATCGATGCCCGCCTGTCTGGCGATGGCCTGTGCTGTTAACCGGTTATCTCCGGTGAGCATAACCACGGTAATACCCAGTTTATGAAGCCGTTTGATGGCTGCCTGTGAGTCGGCCCGGATTGGGTCTGAAACGGAGATGATCCCGGCCAGACAGTCATTAATCGCCATAAACATCGGGGTTTGCCCCTGTTCTGCCAGTTGTTCCGCTTTATCGACCAGGCTTTCGATGTTGCAGCCATTGTCGGTCATCAATTTTTTATTACCCAGCAACACTACCTGACCATCGACGTTGCCAGAGACGCCATGACCGGGAATGGCCTGAAAACTTTCAACGGCTTTCAGTGCTATCTGCCTTGACTGGGCGGATGCCACAATTGCTTCAGCAAGAGGGTGTTCAGAGCCCTGTTCCAGGCTGGCTGCCAGGGTTAACAGTTCGACTTCGGTGTATGGCTCCAGGCTGACAATCTCAGTTACGGTGGGGCGACCTTCGGTGATGGTGCCCGTTTTATCCAGAACCAGTGTCGTCAGTTTACTGGCCTGCTGCAACGCGTCACCTTTACGAATCAAAATGCCCAGCTCCGCAGCTTTACCCACTCCCACCATAACTGACATGGGCGTGGCAAGGCCCAGTGCGCAGGGGCAGGCAATGATCAGCACCGTGGTGGTGACCACCAGCGTATGGGCAACCCTGGGCTCAGGTCCTGCAAAAAACCAGACAGCTGCCGCCAGCAGTGCAATCAGGATAACGGCAGGAACAAAGATGCTGGAAATTTTATCGGCCAGTCGGGCGATCGGCATCTTGGCACTCTGGGCTTTTTTTACCAGGGCGATAATCTGGGCGAGTGCTGTTTCACTGCCCACTTTTTCAGCAGTAAACAACAGTGAGCCATTTTTATTCAGGGTGCCGGCGCTAATGGCATCACCCGCCTGCTTTTCTACAGGGACAGGCTCACCGGTCAGCATGGATTCATCCACAAAGCTCATGCCATCCACAATGCTGCCATCCACCGGAATCTTCTCTCCGGGGCGTACCCGCAGTGTGTCGCCTTTACGCACTTGCTGCACAGGGATATCCAGCTCTTTGCCAGCACGAATCACCCGCGCTGTCCTGGCCTGAAGCCCAAGCAGTCGTTTTACCGCTTCACTGGTTTTGCCCCTGGCTCTGAGTTCCAGCGCCTGGCCCAGGTTGATCAGGCCGATAATCATGGCGGAAGCTTCAAAATAGACATGCCGGGCACTGTCGGGCAGCCAATCCGGGAACAGTACAACAATCATGGAAAACAGCCAGGCGGCACCGGTGCCCAGTGCCACCAGAGTGTCCATATTGGCATTGCGATGTTTCAGGGACTGGCATAGCCCTGTGAAGAAGTGCCCACCGGAGAAATACAGAATCAGTCCGGTAACAACGCCAACCACACCCCAGGCAATCTGCTCCTGAGGGCTGTTGACGCCCATCTCGCCGGTGACCATGCCCCAGATCATCAGTGGTATCCCGAGGCCCAGGGCGATGGCGGTATGTTTCAGCAGATAGCGATAACGTCGCCTGTCTTCTGCTTCCTGCTGAACCTGTTGTTGCTCGAATGAACCCTCTGCAAAGTTAAGAACCGTGCCGGGAAACCCCGCCTGTTCCAGCGCAGAAAGCACGCTATGGATCTCTATATGAAGATCCGTACCGTCGGTACTTTCCAGCAGAACGGTTTTATCCGCCAGATTAACGGTTCCCTGAACCCCATCGATGCCCTGCAGTGATTTTTCAATTTTGCCAACGCAGGAGGCACAGTTCATGGCTGCGATGGCAACCATTGCCGAGGTTTGAACTCCCGAAGCAAGCTCAGCGACAAAGCCAACACTTTCTACTGCGCTCACTAACGATTCTGAAGAGGCGGTTCCGGCAACCCGTGCAGTGCGGTCGGCAAGATTAACACTGGCGGCAGTAACGCCGGTCACCGCAAGCAGGGCCTTTTCTACCTTGCCAACACAGCCGGCACAGCGCAGACCACTCAATCGCAGTTCGGTTTCTATGACGGTCATGGGTTATGCTCCTGTTGCCATTCTGTCACTGACTGATGCAGCATAACCCTTCCCCTTACAGGAAGGTAAAGGCTTAGCTGGTCAAACCGTTGAAATTTTATATTCTACTAATTTTTTGGACAGTGAGCCCTGTTGTTGAAAAATGGCTAAAATTTCATCCAGTTTTTCTTCAGAAGACGCTTCCAGTGCAGTGCGCAGCTGGCTCGGAGTCATAGGCTGAGTGCCACGGCATCTCTGATACAGTGCCTTACCAACGCCAAAAACCATCCCCGCCGCCTTGACCAGACTGAAGGCTTCCATAAACTGGGCTGTCATGGTTGTCCCGACCGAAAATTCATTGACAGTGGCATCTCTGTCAGCCCATCTTGCTAATCCATCCAGTGGATCAGGCGACACACCCGGATGCACAGTGCCGTTAAAGCGAGTTTCGTTAGGCATCACTCTGAATGTATCAGCCCTTTCCCGGGTGAGGCCCATTTGGTAGATAAAGGCATTGTAAAGCGCAAAACTGCCAACGGTTAAGCTGCATGCCAGGCCCAGGAGTGCTTTAGCCAGGGCGACTTTGCCAACTCTGGAGTCTGGTACAGAGCCAAGCGTGGTCAGAATTTTATCGATCTTATCAGAGATACGTTTTTCTGAATCGGTTAGTTGTGTTTGTTGGCCCGCTTTTTTCTTACAAAAAACAGACGTTAAACGTGCAGTTTCAAATATTACCTTTTTAATTGACACTAAAAATGTCGCCGTCATATAAGTTTCAATAATCGTATTAACCAGTGCGTGAGGCGACATTATGAAAATTTTTGCTGCCTGGGCCCCGTAAGAAAAGGCCCATGATTCTGGCGGAATGAGTTCCGGGGGATCATTGGTCCATTGTTCAACACCCAGTGGTAAGGCATAGGCCGAAACTGGAGACGCAATGGCAGCGGTTTGAACAAGGTCAGCGGTCAAAATATTCTCAGCAGCAAGATGACAACGCTCTGCCTTGCCTATTATTTCCCCGGCTTTGTAGAGAAGATTGAGCGCTTCACAGCCAATGGCCAGCATGGTAATACCTTCTGAGGCAGTACCCAAAATGGCAATAGTCAGTCCAAATTCTTTATGGGCAGCAATGCCAACCCTTGCCATGTCGCTGGCCGTGGCCAGGAATAATGCGGGGAAATAACATTTATTGAAGGTTTCCTGTGCCCGGGAAAGTTTTGCTGAATACTCTTCCCAGCTGTCAGGAGCGGCTGACACAGCATCTAATGTCAATGCAGCAGTACTGAAAGACCCGATCAACGTCACAATAATGCCACTGGCTGTAGATTGTTTATCGAGAATAAAACTGCTGTATCTGCCAAAAGCACTGAAAAGACACAGACCTGTTAGCACCCCATGAAGTACTGATTTCGGTTTTTCCGCTTCGCAGATAAAACGCTGAAAAAGAATTTCAACGTCATGTTTTGGCTTCTTGAGCTGCTCACAAAGTTTTTCGGTGATAATCGCTTTGTTTTCTTCCCTGCTGATATGTTTCAGAATGGATTCAATCTTGTCATGCTTTTTTTCAAATCTTACAGCGCTTCTTTCTGCCAGATTTCTATTGGCTTCAACGGTGTGTAAAGTATTGAATATATGATGGTGGTCGTTAGCTAAACGTTCAATGTTTGATTTTGCATAATTCCAGTGATATTGGGCGCTCTCCAGTTTTTTTTAAAAGCTGTTAATCTCTTTTTCAGCCTCTGGTATTGATAGCCCTGTGTGGTTAGTTAAATGCTGGATGGACAAACATTTACCAGGCTCATTTGCCAAGGTAAATTGGATTTTATGCGCCTGCTGTAATATTTCAAAGGGTGGGGAATGGGGCTCTTTTGGGGAATGGTTCTCTTCATTGACTTGCCATCTTTTCCGAAAGCCACTGGATAGCAGGGAAACATCACCAGATGATGAAATAGAAGCCGTTCTATCCAGTAATAAAGGGCCTGTAATATGAGTTCCTTTAGAAGCCAGCCCGATAGTTTCTAATGCTGGAGCATTGGTCACACCCGCTTCTGAATCATACTGCAAGGGTAAAATATCAGTGCCCCCGGCATTGGATGAACTGTTCTGACTCAAATTCAGGGCACTGAGATGCAGAGAAACCTTGGATGGTGAATTCATTGATGAATCCTGTATCGAATTGTAGTTGATTTTTATCAGGTCAATACTGTTGGGTTAACGTCGCCTTTGTACTTTAATGATGAAGTAGAGTGCAGGAAAGCTGACTGTGCCCAGGGAAAACAAAGATGCAACTATTGACTGGTAATTTCATACACTATTGTTCTCCTGCACAGCCTCTGGCTATGAATTTGACCTTTGTCATTGACCGTCCACTGCGGCTAATCAGCCACAGCTGGTTGGGCACATGATTTATGCCGTCAAACGTTCTGTTGCTCCAGTTGTACCACCGGATTATTGTTGTTCGCGGACCCCGTCGAAGGCTCCGCTGTAGCTGCGGGTTGATGATGAGACTGCCGGAATTGCAATGGATTACTTAGTGCGTTCAACAATAAAGGTGTTGTTGATGAGTCCGGATTTGCCTGCCTGAGAGTCTTATAACTTTTATAGGTACAGACTCCATAGGCGGCTATTGTCAAAACAGCGGGTAAAGCAAGCCAGCCATAAGCAGGGGGGGCAACAGTATGGCATAAATCTGCCCGCTCATCCGAGAAATCACAACAATCGAAATTCCCATCGCACACTTTATCCCGAGGAATACATTTGCTGCTGTCGCAGCGGAAATCACGCCCTAACTCTTCACATTTGGCCTGTGTGCATAAATCCGCCCCCTCATCGGAATTATCATCACAATTATCATACCAATAAGATTTAACCAAGTTACAGTCATCCTTGTTACAGACATACTTGGGCTCAATGCACCTTTTGTTTTTGCAGAGAAAGCTACGCCCTAACTCTTCACATCTGGCCTGAGTGCAAAAATCCGCGCCCTCATCGGAACCATCACCACAATCAATATATCCATCGCACTGCATCCTGCGAGAGATACATGTTGGTTTGTCTTCGTAGTTGCAGAGGATACTACGCCCTAGCTTCTCACATTGGTCCTGTGTGCATAAATCCGGCCCTTCATCAGAATTATCCGTAACATTCAGAGTATTACAACTATTATGTCCATTGCACACTCTTTCGGTAGAGATACATTTTGAACTGTTGTGGCAGAGGAAACTACGCCCTAACTTCTCACATCTATCCTGAGTGCATGTTTTCGCCCCCTCATCGGAACCATCGCCACAATCTAAATGACCATACCCACTATCTCTCCCGTTACAGACCCCCTTGGTATCAATGCACTTTGCGCTGTTGCAGATAAACCGCCCCAACTTTTCACATTTGTCCTTAGTGCATACATCTTTCCGCTCATCCGTATTATCAAAACAATCATCATGCCCATCGCACAGATCACTGATATAAATACATTTACCGTTGTCACAGCTGAATTCGTCAGAAGGACATTTCGCCCCGGCCGGTTGCAGTTGATGATAAAAAACAGCAAAGCTGAGCAGTGTTTTAAGCCCTGGTGCAACACCATCAATATAAGGTGAGGTCATTACCTGATTAAATGCATAACCCGCTACACTACGCATCAGTCCCATTCCGGCCTGTAAGGCACTACCGGCAAGCTGCCTTACCCTGTAGTCAGAAATCGCCCTGTGCTCAGGCTTTTGAGCTGGGCCATGACGGCAACTGGCACTCGTCTGCCCGTGGCTGACGGTGATACCTGATGCTTTTGTGGTTTCCCGGGAGTGTGAAGAAGTGACCTGGGAAGGGAAGACATTTGGCAAGGTAGATGTTGCAATTTGCATTTGATGACCTCAGAGGATATGTCCAATACATCCATGCAAGTATGCCCATGGCATGGGCTCCACAGGTTTACCGATCTCTCTGGAAAGCAATATAGTTATTTTTTTAAAGCAAGGGCCTGACCGGATAGCGCCTTCACCGGAAGGCATTAAAAATTACCGGGAGTTGTACAGCTGATCAAACGACACTTTTTGTCATTACTCGGATTGCAGAAGCGGTGAGGGCGGTTGCTGTCGAAATAATAGCTGTCACCGGGGTTCAGCAGATAGACATCTAGACCCACGGTAAGCTCAAGCTGACCTTCAATGATGATGCCGGCTTCTTCACCTTCATGGCAGAGCATCTCCTCACCGGTATCGGAACCCGGCGGGTAATTTTCATCCATAAAGGCCATGGCACGGTTCGCCTTGTGCTGACCAATGATTTTGATCTGTATCTGGTCCATGATCATCGCAGGAAGTTCTTCTGAACGATAGACGACTGGCTCGTAGCCGTACTCATCCATCTCCACAGAGAAAAACGTCACCAGCGACATGGGAATGCCATCGAGTACTTTTTTCAGGGAGCTGACCGATGGGCTGACACTGTTTTTTTCAATCATGGAAATGGTGCTGTTGGTAACACCGGCACGTTTTGCCAGCTCTCGCTGGGAGAGGTTATGCATAATTCGAACGGTTTTTAACCGTGTTCCTACATCCAAAGCAGGTTCTCCTTGAAGCTTCCCTGAAGTTCTCCATGATGTTTGAACAGACCCACAGGGAAGCAAGAGACTGGCTCCCTGTCCCGCAGGAGCCAGTGGTGACGTTTACTGTCCGGTAGTGACTTTGGTGAACGACCGGTTAATAATGCGATCCACTTTGGGTGGCAGCACAGCAAAAACGTAGAGATTCTTTTTGGCTTCTGCGGTCGGGTAAATACCGGGATTTTCACGGATATCCTGGTCAACCAGGGCAAAAGAACTCTTATTCGGGCTGGCATAGGCCACGTAGTTACTGATGTCAGCAATCACTTCCGGCTTCAGAAGATAGTTCAGGAAGGCATAGGCTTCATCAATATTTTTCGCATCTTTGGGAATGGCCAGCATATCAAACCACATGCCTGCACCTTCCTTGGGAATGGTGTATTCAACAACGACACCATTGTCGGCTTCATCGGCACGGTCACTGGCCTGCAGCACGTCGCCGGACCAGCCTATTGCCACACAGATATCTCCGTTGGCCAGATCAGAAATGTAGCGGGAAGAGTGGAAGTAGGTGACATGAGGGCGAACCTTCATCAGCAGCGCTTCCGCTTTCTGATAATCACCCTTGTTCACTGAGTTAGGATCAAGCCCAAGGTAGCGCAGGGCAGCAGGCATGATTTCTGTTGGCGCATTCAGAAACGCAACACCGCACTTGTTCAGCTTGCTGATGTACTTCTCCTCAAACACCAGGTCCCAGCTGTCGACAGGGGCCTCTTCGCCAAGATATTTTTTGACCAGCTCAGGGTTATAGCCAATGCCCGTGGTTCCCCACAGGTAAGGGATGGAATGTTTATTGCCTTCGTCGTATGTCTCCAGCAGGGCCATCAGTTCCGTATCAAGGTGTTTCCATTCAGACAGTCTGGTTTTATCCAACGGTTTGAACACACCGGCTTTGATCTGCCTGGCCATAAAATCGGAAGAGGGCACGACAATATCGTAGCCGGTATTTCCTGACAGGAGCTTGGCTTCCAGTACTTCATTACTGTCAAACACGTCATAGCGAACCTGGATACCGGTCTCTTGCTCAAAGTTGGCAATGGTGTCTTTGGCAAGGTTGATTAAAAAATACCCGGGTTATAACAACCCGGATGAATTATTGTTTTCTGTCGTTCAAGTACTCCAGGGTTAAATCAAGGCATTTACGGGCTTTGGTCACCAATTCATCAATCTCGGCATGGCTGATGATCAGTGGTGGTGAGATGATCATGGTATCGCCCACTGCGCGCATCACCAGACCATTTTTGAAGCAGAAATTACGGCAGACGGTGCCTGCTGTGCCTTCATCATCAAAACGGGTTCTTGCTTCCCTGTTATTGGTCATTTCCAGTGCCGCAACCATGCCGACACCACGGGTTATGGGTGGTTTTAAAGAAGGTGTTGTAGTAAGGCAGCTCTTTCATCTGCTGACAGACTGCGGCAATCAGCTCCTGTCGTCCATAGCCAATATTGACGCACCAGAGCCCGGCCATGCCATCAAGAATTTTATTATTTTTTTAAACAGTCATCTGCAGGTATTCACGCTCCCAGGAGCTGATAATCCCTTTGAAGTTCTGGTATTCAGTGCGCTTCACTTCAACATAGGAACGAACAAAGCGTCTTCCCAGGGTCTTTTTGAGAATTTCACTCTGTTCCATCAGCTCAAGGGCTTCCTCAAGATTAAGTGGAAGTCTTTTGTCGTTAGAATCATCAGAGGCATTTCCGGTAACGGCTTGTGTTGGTTCTGCGGCATTAATCATGCCAAGGTAACCACAAAGCAGTGATGCCGCAAAGGCGAGGTATGGGTTGGCGTCCGCCCCTGCCAGTCTGTTTTCAACACGGCGGTTGGCAGGAGATGAGTCAGGAATTCTCAGGCTGACAGTCCGGTTATCAATACCCCAGGCCAGATTTACCGGCGCAGAGGTATCCCTGAGAAAACGACGGTAGGAGTTTACGTTCGGCGCAAAAAGTGGCATGGCTTCCGATACATACTGCTGAAGCCCGCCAATATAGTGGTAAATCATCTTGCTGGGGGAGCCATCTTCGTTGCTGAAAATGTTGTTTCCATGTTTATCCAGGATACTCTGGTGCAGGTGCATGGAGCTGCCCGGTTCACCACTGATGGGCTTGGCCATAAAAGTGGCATTAATCTCATGTTTTAATGCCGCTTCCCGTACCGTGCGTTTAAATATAAATACCTGGTCTGCCAGGGACAGCGCATCACCGTGACGGAAGTTGATTTCCATCTGGGCTGCACCTTCTTCGTGAATCAGGGTATCTACATCCAGCCCCTGCTGTTCACACCAGTCGTAAACATCTTCAAAGAGAGGGTCATATTCATTGGCAGCGTCAATGCTGTAGGATTGGCGGCCAGACTCAGGACGCCCGGATCGGCCAACCGGCGGCTGCAACGGGTGGTCCGGATTAGCGGTGCGTTTGGTCAGGTAAAATTCCAGTTCAGGTGCCACGACGGGTTTCCAGCCTTTGGCTTCATAAAGCGCCAGAACGTTTTTCAGCACTGCCCTTGGTGCCATGCTGATCAGGTTGCCCTGCTTATCGTAACAGTCATGGATAACCAGCGCCGTTGGCTCCAGTGCCCAGGGCACCATATGGACAGCGGACTCATCGGGTTTGAGAATCATATCGATTTCAGCGGCATTCATCAGCTCATAGTAGATTTCATCATCGACGTAATCTCCGGTCACCCCCTGAATCAGCAAACTTTCCGGCAGTCGTATGCCTTTTTCGGCAATGAACTTGCTGCTGGGCATAATCTTGCCACGGGCGATACCGGTAAAGTCGGATATGACCGCTTCGACCTCGGTGATTCTCTGCGCTTTTAACCAGCTGGCCAGCTTTTTCATAGTATCTTTGCTTATGGTTATGTTCTTAGTGATGACGAGGTAATCGTTGGTAATGCCTTGTACGACAGGCTTCGGCAAATGCCTAATAAAGGAATACCCAGGGCTATGGCATCAGGGATAAGTTGCAGAGTTGTGCTATCTCTCTGGCTATCATGGTGTGCGCTTTCTTTTGAAACATCGGAGTTAGCCGGTGCACTACCATAGCGCCGGGGTTCAATATTCGAATAAGCACCAGTAACCAGCAGGCCGTCAAGCTGTGAAAGAATGTCCTGACTATCCAGGGGAACAGGCAGAGAAGGGATGATAACAGGGATGGCATTGGCAGCATGAACAACAGAGGTGAGATACTTTTCTCCAGCCTGATGGACACGGTGCAGACCATCCATTGCCGTGTCTGCTGTGACACCGATCAGTGGCCGGGTATCGGTTTTCATAATCCACCTTATTACATTGCTTAAGCTTCGTTTCCCTGAATAAGACTTCAGGGGCTGTTTTCATGGACTAATATAAGGTTTTCCTGCTGTTTCTTCTGGTGTCACCTGATGAACGAAGCCCTTATTGCTACAGCCACTGGTTTTGCCGTAGGTATACTCTTTAGCTACTTCCGCTTGCCGATCCCTGCACCTCCTGTACTGTCGGGCGTTACAGGGATCGTGGGTGTCTATCTGGGACATGTCTGCTTTCAATATTTGATCACACGTTTTTTCAGTTAGTTTACCGAACATTGTGCGATTATTGCCGATCCCCCCGACAGAAATGCCACCAAAATTCACACCGTGGTAACCACGCTCACGACCAACCAGTCTCTGTCGTGTACCTTCACCCCTGATGCGATGATAGCCCAGGGCAATTTTCAGGGCAGTCTCTACAGACTCTGAGCCTGAGTTGGTAAAGAACACGTGGTTCAGGTTGCCGGGGGCAATGTCCGCCAGACGTTCTGCAAACTCGAATGCCAGGGGGTGCCCCATTTGAAAGGGTGGCGCGTAGTCCATTTTTGCCACCTGACGGGCGACAGCGTCAGATATCTCCTGACGTCCATGACCGGCGTTAACACACCATAGACCGGCGCAGCCATCCAGAATCAGACGACCTTTGTCGTCCTGATAGTACATGCCTTCTGCACTGGTGAGCATGCGGGACTGTTGCCTGAACTGGCGGTTTGCTGTGAAGGGCATTCAGAGCGCGTCCAGTGAGCTGGCTTTTCTGTTCATGGTATGTTGGCGGGCAGTTGCTGTGGGCTTACTCAGGGGCAGATCAGTCATATCCCTTACCTTTGTTATTATTGAGCCCTGGTTTGCTGACGCCAGTGGTATCAGTGGCGCACATGATTGCAAACATTGTGCACAATATTTCAAACAATCTGTATTGAATCAAGTACTGCATTTGGTTAACTACTTATGGCCGATGGACTGGAGATCCGCCATCAGGCCTGGATCAACGGTGAATACACCGATGCTGCCAGTGGTGACACCTTTGATTGTATCTCTCCTGTGGATGGCAAGCTTCTGACCCGTGTGGCCAGCTGCGATGAAACGGATGTCAATCGTGCGGTTGCTGCTGCCCGTTCAACGTTTGAGTCTGGCGTCTGGTGCCGCAAATCTCCGGTAGCCCGCAAAAAAATTCTTCAGGCCTTTGCTCGCAAAATTGAACAGCATCTGGAGGAGCTGGCGCTGTTGGAATCGATTGATATGGGTAAGCCCATCAGCGATGCCCTGGGTGATGATATTCCTGGCAGTGCCAACTGTATTCGCTGGTGTGCCGAGGCCATCGATAAAATATACGACGAAGTGGCTCCATGCCTTTGATAAATACACGGAGTTGAAATCTACCTGGATTTCACTGCTTTAAGCCTGCTAGCTGGTCCAACGCTGCTTTCGCTTCTGGCAATGCCATTCGCTGTCTCGGTTTACGAAACAGCGAAAGCATGATGTTCAATATTTCAGGATGAAAAAGTCTGAATCGCTTCAGCATGTATGACCTTTTTTGTAACTCACTTTTTTCATTGAAACGGATGATGTCCTTATAAACCCTGGACTCATCCGTTGAGTCATATAATCGTATTCCGGTAGATACAACAAATAGAAGCACCCCGAGTGACCAGGCATCTACAGTATGATTATATCTTCTTTCGAACACCTCGGGGGCAACATAGTCAACAGTGCCACAGAGGGTTCTGGTATAATCGTCTTTTTTCAGGTGTTTGGTGAGCCCCATATCGGTTAGCTTTACCATGCTTTCTTCCCCCGGGGCTTTTGGGGGGGCATAAAGTATATTATCGGGCTTAATATCCCGATACACCAAATTCTGATCATGAATACACATTAATGCGGCACAGATTTTTCTGCCAACATCAACTGCAAGGTCGAAACCAGGTTCGACTTTTTTATTTACAAGGCTTTCACAAAGGTCAATGGCATCAACATATTCGAGAACGCAGGCCAGGGGCCTGTAGAGAGCCAGGGAAAAATCAGGATCCCCGTGTTGGATCAAACGATATTTATTGTTAGCTTCTCGCTGTACTAAAACCGCCAGAGTTTTAACAATATTCGGATGATCCGGAATATTCAGCCCTGATATCTCTCCGTTTTTCTGCTGAATGAGTCTCCGCTCTATTGAGAATGTTTTATCTTTTAACAGCTTCACAGCGATGGTTTGTTGTCCATCCGATACTTTTTTTACCACAGAAGACCCTCCTTCGTTGATTTTTCTGCTTTTCACCGGTTCTTTCAGGCGCAAGAGCTGCACTATCACCTGTTCGGTTTCAATCGGTGGGGAGTAGTGGCGACTGGCTCTTTTATTGATCGGAGCCTTTGCAGGTAGAGGAAGGTCAATGGATTCTCCGGTAATTTTTCCGGCGATCGCTACTCCATCATCCGGTTTTACCGAATATTGATTGTGTTTCGCAGGACGCGCTGTTGCTGCAACGGCTCCCCGGGGCGGGTTTGTGTTGAAAGATAAATGTTGTTTGCCGGGTTCCTTGGGGGGCGTCATAAAAAAAGCTCATCATAAGTACTCGGTAATTAGACTCTGACACAGACTGAAAATTCCCTTGATATATCAGGGGGCCTGGGGAATAGTTCGTGAGGAATGGTTCGCTGAAATTCTGCCTCTTGAAAACGTTGAAATATAAGAACAGGCAATGATTTATGAAACTCAAGGCACCTGTACATACCGAAGCCCATGCGCAGTCTTACTACGCCGCGTCACTGAACTTTGCCACAGATTATCCGGTGCTGGAAGGTAGCCTGACCGTCGATGTCTGTGTGGTTGGTGGGGGGTTCTCCGGCATCGCTACAGCCCTGGAACTGGCCGAGCGTGGCTATCGCGTTGCGGTTCTGGAGGCACGGAAAATCGGTTGGGGGGCAACCGGGCGCAATGGCGGTCAGCTGATTCGGGGGATGGGGGAAGAGCCGGAGCAGTTTCGCAACCAGATCGGTACCGATGGGGTCGAGGCAATCCATCGGATGGGGTTTGAGGCTGTTGAGCTGGTGCGTGAGCGGGTCCGGAAATACGGCATTCAGTGTGACTTGAAAATGGGGTATGTGGATGCGGCGATCAAGCCAAAACAGATGGCCGGGATTACCGAAGACTATGAGTCCCTGAAGGCACGCCATTATGCCCATAAGCTGCGGCTGCTATCACAGGATGATATCAAGCAATATGTTAATACTGACCGGTATATTGGCGGCATGCTGGACTCGGGAAGTGGTCATTTGCACCCATTGAATCTCTGTCTGGGTGAGGCGCGTGTGGCTGAGGGGTTAGGGGTACAGTTGTTCGAATATTCGCCGGTGGTGAAAATCCATAAGGGTAACCTGCCTGGGGTTGAAACGGCGAAAGGTTCGGTAACCTGCCAGTTCCTGGTATTGGCAGGGAATGCCTACCTGGGGAATCTGGAACCAAAGATTGGCGGAAAAGTGTTACCTGCGGGCAGTTATATCATTGCCACAGAACAACTGGAGGACAGGGTCTGGCAAAGCCTGATACCACAAGACACGGCTATCTGTGATGTCAGCCTTGCCCTGGATTACTTCCGCCTTTCTGCGGATAAACGACTGTTGTTTGGTGGTATGTGCAATTACTCCGGGCGGGATCCAAAAGATATTGTCGCATCGCTCCGCCCGAAAATGTTGCAGGTCTTTCCTCAGCTGGAAAATGTCGCTATTGAATACCAGTGGGGCGGCATGATCGGGATTGGTGCCAATCGCATGCCACAGATTGGCCGATCAGGGGCAAACATTTACTTTGCCCAGGCCTATTCTGGCCACGGGGTCAATGCCACCCATATGGCGGGGAGGGTACTGGCAGAGGCTATTTCCGGCCAGGCAGAACGGTTTGATGTGTTTGCCAATATACGTCATATCACTTTTCCCGGTGGGCGCTATTTCCGTTCGCCGTTACTGGCCCTGGGGATGTTGTGGTATCGGCTGAAAGAGGTGGTTTAGCCTGCGTTCAACAGGGCGTTGGTAACGCTGGAAAACCATTTGGGACGTTTTCTCGCCATGTGACCAGACCACAGGCAGGGCGAAAACGCCCCTTTTAGGTCAGTGAATTGTTCTATCCGTGGGGGAAGATTGATTACCAATGTGGTTTTGGTTTCTGTGTAAGTATTGCAGATCCGGCCAACTCAGACTTAGCCACTCTTTGGCCTCATCAAGATAATGTTGACAGCACTTACAGATACGATGCTTTGTGGAAAACTCCAGCAGCGGTATCACAGTACACTTCAGAGCCTTGAATAACGGAGGCTTAAATGCCTCAGACAATCCTCCTGACTTTATCAGTGTGATAATCCGCCGGTAGGGGAAGACCAGAAATTCACTGGCCTTCTGGGGGATCTTCTGATTTTCATAAAGGGCTGCCAGATTATGCATGGCAGCAATCCACGCCATCATTAACTGAGGGTTATCCAGATCTTTGAACCATTCATGTTCCAGCATCCGGGCAGCGTCCAGATAAGCTGTTTCAGCTGATCGCCATTTGCATTGATGAAAATTAACATTCCCTTGATGAAGCTTCTGTTGCCACTGGTTCACTGTCCGGATCCCGTATTGATCAATTTTTTTAATGAGAATAATTATCATTTGTATTATAAAAAGTGGCTGATGTAAACTTTTCCCGCAAAATTGTTTGGAACAACAGGAGGTGATTGTGTCAGATCAGTGGTGAAGAGACGGCTCTGGGAAATCCAGGTGATTGGTTTTTACTGTTTTATCTTTTCCAAAAGCGATCCTTCATACTGTCACGCCTTTTGCCAGTCGAAATCCATTTGCTGCCTGGCGGTCTTTTCTGCCAGCGCTTCACTGTGTAAGCGAC
>NZ_JBLYNS010000083.1:0-22737 GCF_049310205.1 Endozoicomonas sp. ALC013
GCTCCCAGGGGTAGAGTGCCCCTGGGTTTTTTAGTCATAACTGTCGAATATTATTCTTGCTTTAAAGCCTTCCCACAATCAAACCCAGTTGATAAAAACGCATCAATGCCTGCTCAGCATAAGGCTTGACCCGGGTTCGCTCAGCCGTCGTCAGATGTTGCAATGTCTGTTTGATAAGCTGCTCCCGGTTCACCGGCTGATCCAGGGTGGAGGCAGTTTGAAAAAGCTGCCAGGCCAGTGCATCCACCGTCAGAAACCGCGTTTCATTTTCCTGACGGTAAACAATCAGCAGGGTTGGTTGTTCGGGAGCGGCCTGTGGTTGAAAGTCACGGCTGACGGTATGGACAGGGTATTGGTAGGCGGCGGCCACGGCATTAACCGACCATATCAGTGCATCTTCACAGTCTGAAAAAACCGCGATTGCTGTGGCGGCTGGTTCGTCCTGTTCATTGCCCAGCAACAGGGTTTCCAGCCATTCATAGTGGGCCAGTTCCCGGAGGAACGGTGGCAGAGTGTGGGACTTATCAGTCACTGGATTAGTATTAAGCCAGGCCAGAAACTCCCCGGAGATATCAATAAAGTAGGGGGAGCTGGCAGGGTGATCGGCAATAAAGCGATCCACCAGATGATTGAACGCCTCCTCCGGCAATAACTTTTTCAACACCGGGAAGCCTTGGCTGACAAAGTTAGATATATTGTTTCGGATCAGCCGGGAGTAAACGGCAAAGCGTTCCGGCTTTATCTGCTCAAATGGATTATCAGTCTGATGACGTATAGCCTCGGTAAACTGCTGTTGAACTATCTGGAAATCATCCACAGGCGTACTCCTTCTGCTGATGCATCACAGAGTGCTGAATCCGGTGTATGGAATCGAGCTCTTCAACCAGTTTATCCAGTGGCGGAATATTAAAGTCCCGCTCCAGTAGCGTTGGGAAAACGCCGTGGTATTGGTAAGCTTTGCCAAGCAGCTGCCAGACATCATCGCGAACTGGTGCGCCATGACTGTCGATAATAAGGTCCGGCTGCTCAACATAATGACCGGCAATATGGCCGTAGCTGATACGCTCAGTGGGCAACTGCCTCAGAAACGTATCTGCGTCATAACCATGATTGACGCTGTTGACAAAAATATTGTTGATATCCAGCAGCAGCTCACAATCCGCAAGTTCCAGAACCCGATGAATAAACTCAATTTCCGGCATCTGTTGCCCGGGAGCGCAGTAGTAAGAGACGTTCTCCACCGCAATGGGCTCACCCAGAAAGTCCTGGGTCTGTTTTATCCGGTCCGCCACGTAATGTGAAGCCGCTTTGGTAAAGGGAATAGGCATCAGGTCATAGAGATGCCCCTGGTCAGAGCAGTAACTCAGGTGTTCGGTGTAACGAACTACCTGATGCGCCTGTAGAAATGCCCTGATATCGCGCAGCAGATTCATATCCAGCGGTGTCGGACCACCCAGTGACAGGGAGAGACCGTGGCAAACCAGCGGTGTCTGATCGAGAATCTGCTCCAGCAGCTGGCGTCTCTGTTGCGGCGCTTTAATCCAGTTTTCCGGAGCAATCTCCAGAAACTGAACAGAGGAGGGCACCTTTTTGGCCAGGCTCTGAAGATGCTCCCGGCGCAGGCCAAGGCCTGCACCGCTGAGTGAAGGAACAGGCTTCATCAGGCGGCTCCGCACTTGCCTTCGCCGCATTTGCCTTCTTCATCCTTGCTGGCTGATTCGCCGCACTTGCCTTCACCGCATTTGCCTTCGCCCGCTTTCATGGCACTGTCGCCACCGCATTTGCCCTCACCACACTTCCCTTCGTCCGCTTTGGCCGATGCCGAAGATGCACCACATTTGCCTTCACCACATTTGCCCTCATCCACCTGTTTTTCCGCCAGCACAATGCCCTCATAGCCCTGGCTCAAAGAGCTGATGGAGCCGGTCATATCGGCACTGACGGTGACGGATGCAGCGGAAACCAGAGTGGCAGCAACCAGGTTGGTCAGTTTGTTGGTTTTTGTTGTCATGGTGACTCTCCTGTCGTTTTTTAACCGACCGCAAAGTGCGGACTTATCAATACAACGGGAAAGTCGGTGGGATGTTACAGATTCGTTGAAAAAAAATGGAAAAATAATTTCAGGCCGGTGGTTCCGGCCTGAAAGGGCCTTTATAAAAGGCCAAAGCGGAAAATAGTTTTTTCCTGATAGGTTTCACCGGGATTCAGCCGGGTTGAAGGAAACTCCGGCCTGTTGGGGGAGTCCGGAAAATGCTGGGTCTCCAGGCAGAAACCTGCCCGCATACCATATTGGCTGCCACCCCGTGCAGGCTCACCTGCCAGATAGTTGCCGGTATAGAACTGCACTCCCGGTTGAGTGGTAAGTACCTCCAGGGTACGACCACTGTCTGGTTCTTCTACTCGGGCGACAGGTGTCAGAGCGCGATCATTCCCCCTCTCCGTCCAGATAACCCAGTTATGATCGTATCCCCTGGCCTGCTTCAGCTGAACAAAGTCTTGGGCGATATCCTGACCAATAGGCTTCATAGTGGTGAAATCCATGGGGGTGTTAATGACTGGCTCAATCTCACCGTATGGAATGGACGTTTCATCCGTTGGGGTGAACTGGCGGCAGTGCAGCAGCAGCCGGTGGCTGAGACAGTCGTCACTGCCATTAAGGTTGAAATAAGCGTGGTTGGTCAGGTTAACCACGGTGGGGGCGTCCGTCGTTGCCCGATACTCAATACCCAGCTCATTCTGGTTATTCAGGGTGTAGATCACGTTGACACTCAGGTTACCGGGATAACCCTCTTCACCATCTTCTGATTCATAGTCAAGGGACAGTGTGCATATGTCGCCTCTGGTATGGGACTCTGCCCGCCACAGGGAATGATCAAACCCAACCTTGCCACCATGCAGGTGATTCGGTGCATTGTTACAAGCCAGCTGAAACGGTTCACCCTCAAGTTTAAATTCTCCCCTGACGATGCGGTTGGCATAACGGCCAACAATGGCACCAAAATAAGCACTGGACCGCTCGTAATCCGCCACCGAATCACAGCCCAGGGTGACTTCACCCATATTACCTGCTTTATCCGGAACACGAATGCTCTGGATAATACCGCCCATGGTCAGGACGGTGACTTCCATGCCTTGCTGGTTACAGAGGCGGAAGGCATACACCGGTTTACCGGAGCGAGTGGCTCCAAACACTTCCTGAAAAATCTTCATAAATACGCCATTGCCCTGGAAAACAAATCGCCAACTTTCATAACCCAACTTGCAGAGAAAGTGGAGTGAGGTCTGAGGAGTGTTCACATGGAAAATTGTGAACATCCCTGGTGGGTAAAGAAAAATTCACGCAGTCAGCGTTATCACCAAAGATAGCTATAGTATCCAAGGCTTGTATATCAATTCACTGATGGACGTCATGCCCGTGGGTATTTTTAGCACATTTTGTAACCGCTGATCGTATGCAAGTGCTGCTTGGCAATGACTACACCATCGGGCAGGGGAGATACGATTATGGCCCGGCCTGTTGCACCACCGGATCGCATTGGTACGTCATGGCGTGAACAGCGTAATGTAGCCACTGATGTTCTCCAGCCATTGCGACATCGGCCTCTATGCTCTATAACTATTAACTCTGGGGGCGATTCGGATTCGACGACGGTATTGAACCCTGAGGTGCATGCCGAGGGCGTAGTGGTTCTCGTTAATCAAAACACTACAAACCTATTAGTTGCCAATGATAGCAACTTTGAAGCTGCAGCAGCCGCTGCTTAATCGTACTTAACACTACGAAGCTTCCAGTCTAACCGGTTCGTCTGCTGGCTGGTATTCAGACTGTCATCGTAAGCGGGCTCGCCACGATCAGCAGGTCTCTGGCTGACGGGCTAAAACTTGTGAGAATCGCACTGAAGAACCCCGACCACTGGGTCGCTACGGTGTAAAAACTAAAGGTGGATCTAAGCATGTAGAGCCAAAGGCTGAGAGCTGGCGGACGCGGGTTCAAGTCCCGCCGCCTCCACCACATATAAACCTCGTAGGTTATTCATCTACGAGGTTTTTTATGGTTGACCAGAAGGTAGTTTTGTCTAATCGTTCAGAAAGTGTCCAACCGGATTTTTTTGAAGTGAGTCGGATTGGCTCAATACACACAAATAGAAATAATTTATACACTGGTGATTCATGAGAACCAATATTTCAATGGCATGAAGCTTCCAGACAGAAAGTGCTGGGTATTCAGCGTCGGAGCCGACCACAGCGACAACCCCTATGGCACGGTGGATATTGAGAACATTACTGAGACAATTGTCGAATTGCAGCATCATAAAACCTGCATGCCCTGTCGTGTAGATATTTGCCAATTTCGTACATTTTGTAATGGCCAACACTGGCACCAAAAACAACTAAAGACAATACAAGTGATTGTTCATCAATTATTGAATCATCTTGCTTGAGTTCCAGATACTTAAGGTATGCTTCGGGAGTCGTACGCTTGGCAAAATAATTCTCGGCGGGTGAACTGTAAAAAGCATTGATCTGATTGCAAATAGCGACGGTTGCCACTCCAGTACACACTGAGAAGATGCCTTTTTTAATCAATTCAGCTGATGATATTGGTGATAATGCAGGAGGCATTTGCAGATTGGCTGAAATTGCAGAGTTGTTGACAGGTCCCACGGTATAACCTCGATTGAAATGACAAATTATTGATTTTTTTATCTGTGAGATCAGGCAAAGTAGCTGCATGTCCGGTTGTATATGGATTTAGCTATGGACGTACCAAGGTTATACAAATCAGTCAGGCCACCACTGGCAGAAAATATGACTATCGGGATTAACACATCCTGGACAGTAATGCCAAAATCGTTGAGTTTAATGTATTCAAGACGTTGACCATGAGGCAGGTTATCGAAAGCAAAATTCCTGGCAGGCAATTCATGCTTCCGGCGAATTTCATCACAGGCAAAGGCGGTAACAAATCCAGCTTGAACTGAGAGATTGGCTTTTAATCCAACCTTACTCAACTGTGAAAATATTGTAAGAGTCTCCGAATTCCGTGGTGGTATAGTTGCCACGGAATTATTGGCAGTAGAGAGCGTTAGCATTTATGAACCTCTAATCGAATTTTTTAGGATTATTTGACTAAACAAATATTGACCACGCTGACAGAAGTAAAGTTCAATCCAGCGTATTTTTTTATAAGCCTTAATCTTGCTTGTGCAAGACAGCTCAAAGCGAATAGTCAGGCAGAATGGCGAATTATGGCGTTAACAGAACAATCGTTCCGTATATGAGATGTGCATCAGATATATTGATTTGTTATGCCTCCTTACCCCTCTTTTAGAAACAGCTTCGATGGAATCGCATTTTTATGGTCAAAAGAAGTATGTATCCGACCTTCACCACCCCTTGGTAACATTTTGATTTTAAACGATTAAAAATCGTGCCAACCATATATTCGAATAGAATATATGCTTCAAAATCAAATGATTACGTTATTTTGGTGGTGAAAGTGGGATGTATAAATCTAGGACTAAAACTATATGAATCCAAGTTTTTGGAATTTGAGGTGTTGAGAGACAGCGGCATCACTGACAGTGGGCTGTCCCAGTTTATGAAAGTGGTGCAGGCGCTTCAGAGCGCCTTACTATTCATGCTCAAGAATATGAGAGATGTGGTTTGATAGTGGAGTGTTATCATGAACTGTCTTTATTAGATTCTCTACTTCCTGAAAAGTCCTCCCCGAATAAATGGCATCAACTCTTAAACCAGATGGATCTCCTTTAAATAAAACATTGTTGGGATTATTTGGATCTTCTACAATATTACAGGCTTTACGAGGTGCCATAAGAAATACATGCCCATTTTCAAATAACCCTGTGAGCAAAGGGTATACTTTATCACTGTATTTAAGGGTTGTGTTACTCAGATTCATAATTGCATAGAGATTTTTTATATTTACTTGCTTTGGCTCATAATTAAGCCCTGAGCGGTGGTCATATTCATAACGTGTATAAGAATGTTCAAATATGCCTGAGTTGTAAATTGATATAAAATTCTTATATTTATCAGGATTTGCTATTGCTTCCATATTCTTGAATTGAATTGGACGCTGTAAATCTTCGATAGCCCTTTGATCAATAGATTTGTTGGTATTATGGCATGTCTGCTCCAGTTGGAGTTCGTCAGGCTGAGCCAGTTCATTTGCGTTAGGTTGAATCGCCTCAACTGGCAAATAGTTGAAATTGCCAGGTTGTCGCTGTTGGTCTTCTGTTGAGTTTGCTGATTGCGGTAGAGCTTTGGGCAATAATTCTGTTGGATTATTTGAAATATTGGTTAGCATAAGATCGTCATTAAATTTTATTTACCTATATTTTTGATCCTAAGTTTACAAAAAAGTTCCATTTACGGAAATTTTCTGGCTGCTATACAGTTAATAGTCCAATTCCCTGTTCCCTCTTAACCATTCCCTCACAAACTGTTTTATTTCAGCCAGCAGATTTGACTCACTTATCTGACCGCATTCCAGTTGTCCGAAATCGCAGGTAATCCCATTGCCTTATATATGCAGTTACTCCCTTTTTCCTGATTAAAGCAGTCAAGAGCCAGTGGATTTCTCACCTTTACAGGGAAGGCCTGCCTCTGATCACTTCTGCCAACCACAAGATAATAGCCACCTGTCGGTTTGTCATGGAACAAGGCAATGACCATGCTTTTGATGTGCTCGGCCCTGGCTCTTTCAACGCTGGTGGGTGGTCGTTTTGTGTTTGTCCCGGCTCCTTCAACGATCTGTTTCAGTGTGGATATAACTTCTGAGCCAAAAAGTGTCTCCAGAAATGTGTGTCTTTGCTGAGCTGTGAATAGTTCCAGCCGCTTGCAGTCTCTGTAATCAAATAAGGGCCTGCCAATGAAATCGTCGTACATCGCCTTGGCCATAAGCTCGAACTCCTGATCAGCAGGAGATGCTTTGCGCTCCTGGTCATATCCCCAGCCGAATGGATATTGCTTCAGCTTAAAGAGTCGTAATATATCATCGGCGTATTTCCGGACACATTGGCGCTGACTCTCTGAGTGTCTGGAGGCTCCTTTGTCAAACTCAGCCAAAAATTCCCCGCGAGTCCATTTTGCCGGATCCCCTTTGACATCCCAGCTTTTTGGAAAGACCACTGATTGTTTCAGCAGGTGCAGCATTGTTCCATCAATATTGCCCCCGTTGCCAGGCACTTTTTTATTGTCTGCTATTTCAGAGAGTTTTCTTGCCGAGGGTGGAGCAATCTTTTCGGCAATCTGGCGGTAGCCTACGGTTTGTGAAAACTTGTGGACACATTCGCTGGGTTTCATGGCCTGCTGTTTGACCCGGTTAAGATCACTGACAATGGCTTTTGATTTTTCTGCACAGCGCTCTTCCAGAAATTGATCCAGCTCTTTTCTTTCAGGCTCGCTTTGACAGTTTTCTACAAACTTCAGCACCGCATCTGCAATAGCCATATCCCCCTTAAGCTTGCGGATGTCGGCGATTGATGGGTAGGTTTTGGTGACAGTGACAGGCTTTGGTGTTTCCCTGGCAACAGCTGGTTTGCTGGTGACAGGTTTTGCTGCGGGCTGTGGAGTAGATGGTTTCGACCTCACTGGCGCTGGCTTTGTCTCTTCTTCTTTGTTCTTTTTGGACTGTTCAAGGAATTTCCACCCCTCTTCAAGTGTTCTGTCTACCTCCTCCATTTCCTTATCTATGGCTTCGCGGCGCTTTCTTTCCACTTCTGACTCTTTTTGGCCATCATTATTTGAGTCTGGCTCATTGACACCAGAATCAGAGCCCGGGTCTCTGCTCTCTGGAGCAGAAGGGATAGAAACTCCAGAGTCTCTTACCAGTGCGTTTACTTCATTGCTCATGAAGTTAAAAGCGGAAAGTGTCTGTAACCTGCGAAGAAGGGATTTATCGGTATCCGATTCAACCTTCTCCAGAGCATCTTTAAACGTGGGGTTACTGAAGGCTTCCGATATGCAGGCAGTTCTGACGTCGTCCATCAGCATGCCCAATTTCTCGGTCATTTGTTCGATCGCATGCTTGATGATTTCGCCCTTTGCTTTCATTCCTGCTGGCATTTGTCTGTCGAGCTGATACACGCGTCGTACGAACTCAGTAAAATGATGTGCTGCTTTTTCCTTATCGGGAGAGACAAAGTCGTGAGCCCTGAAAGTAAATAGCTCTTTTAATTCCAAAATGGCTTTTTGTCCCTTCCCCTCTCTGATTTTTCTCAAATTCTGGGAAAGTTTAATTTCAAACGTCTGATAACCCTGATCAGGTAATTCAGGAATAAAAGGGAGTGCTATATCTTCATCGAACAGTTCATCCAGCTCTGAGTCTGAAATTTCAATCTCATCGGCTTGCTTCCGGGAAGGTGGCTCTTTAGGCCTTTCCGGCTCTTTAGGCCTTGCCGGTTCTTTAGGCCTTTCCAGCTCTTTAGGCCTTTCCGGCTCTTTCCTCTTCTTTTTGGGTGCTGGTTTTTCCATCTCTGGCATCATCATGCCGAACAGTTTTTCATGTTCCAGGCAGGAAGCCTTGTCAGCCCGCCTCGGGAGAAAAGTGTGTACTTTGCTGACAACCTGGGGGTTGTACTTGTCGAGGCTTTTCCGGGTGGACGCAAAACTCTTACTGAAATTAAATGGTTGGCCTGGATCTTTATCTCCCCGGTGGCAAGTCTGTTGCTCTGTATGGGCAGAGTCACTGCCACGGCGGGCAGCAGAAGAATGTGTGTCCAGTTTGTATAGAAAGAGCTGGTTATTAGTATCCACTTGATAATCCCTGACTTAAATAACTTGAGTTAATTAAAGTTGGAGTTTTGTGAGTCCAAAAAATTCAATTTCAGCTCAGGGAATTCATCATTAATTTATAAATTACTGAATAAAAAAGTTATTTTATACTCCTTTGGATGCGTTTAAATGACGGTTTATTTGGGATAATAGTACCTATTAGCTCTCCGCAGGGGGGCAATTCTCAAAACTAACTGGATGCAGGAGCTAGTACATCATTTCGATGAGATTGATATGTACAATCTCCGTTCACCCTGAGCGGAGTCGAAGGGTGATTGGCACAGTCTTTATGCAGGGTATGGTGTTTAAGCTCTTCGTCCGTGCATCCTGAGCCGAAGGGCGCTCAGGACGAACGGAGCTTGGGAGTCATTGAAAAAGGAACCCATCAATTACATTGAAACCATTTACCAGAGCAACGCAGGAACAGTTGCCGAGAGTGACTGTCCACTTAATCAGAAAATATGATTTCATTTGGTTAACTACTTATATAATAAACCGCTAGAATCAACCCTCTATCGAAGCAATAAATGATTTAAATAATGAAAATCCCGGTTGCTTCCGGCCAGCTTTGCCATTATGTTTAACTGTTTTTTTATACAGTCTCAGTCTGGGTTTTCTGGTAAACGCAGATGCACCGATTAGCCTGTCAGATTCATTACAACCAGCAAAGCATGGAGACTTCAGGGACTTGTTACACATTATTGATGATATTCGGCAACAAGCCGCCTTGAAACTTGATCAAGCCAAACGGAGCGAGCAAGGTCAGTATATGACACCCGCTCCAACAGCTGAGCTGTTGGCGTCCATGTTTGATAATCTCAGCGGCGATATCTCATTGCTGGACGCAGGGGCAGGTGTTGGCTCCCTGACCGCTGCTTTTTTGCAAAGAGTGGTTCAGGAAGGCGATGTCAATAAAATTACCGCTACCGCCTACGAAACCGACAAGGTTTTGATTAATAACTTGCACAATAGCATGGCTCTGTTTGCCGAAGTTGCAGGGGAGCAAAAGATTCAGTGGCACAGTAATATTATCCCGGCCGATTTTATTGAGAGTGCTGTCAATCAATTGCAGGCGATTTATGTCGATGCAACCCCTATAATTCGTTACAACAAGGCGATTCTTAATCCACCTTATTTCAAGATCGGCAGTAAAAGCCGCCATCGAAAGTTACTCCAGCAGGTAGGCATCGAAACCGGCAACCTCTATTCCGCCTTTGTTGCACTTGCCATCAAACTTCTTGAGCCTGGTGGTGAACTGGTGGCCATTACCCCGCGCAGTTTCTGCAATGGCCCGTACTTTAAAGGATTCAGGGATATCCTGTTAGAGGATACTGCACTGAAGAAAATCCGGGTATTCAACAGCCGTACGAAAGCGTTTAAAGGCGACAAAGTCCTGCAGGAAAATGTGATTTTCCACCTGGTAAAGGGGGAGCCACAGGGGGATGTGGAAATTTCATCCAGCAGTTGTGCTGAAGACCCAGAACCGATTATTCGAATCACCCCTTTCCATGAAGTGGTTAATTCAGATAATCCAGACCGTTTTATCCATATTGTGACCTCAGAGCAGGAAGCCGATATCGCCGTTAAGGTGGGCGGTTTGCCGTGCTCATTGTCTGATTTGGGTCTTGATGTCAGCACCGGAAAAGTGGTTGATTTCAGGACCAGGGATAACCTCAGAATGGAGCCCGAAGCGCAGACTGTGCCACTGATTTATCCCATGCATTTAAAAAATGGTTCTATCGTATGGCCAATAAGCAATGTAAAAAAACCGAATGCCCTGCTTAACAACAGTGAAACCGCCAAACTGATGGTTCCCAACGGCACTTATATATTGACCAAACGACTGACAGCAAAAGAAGAAAAACGCCGGATTGTTGCCTCCCTCTATGAACCGTCTGTTGCTGACGTAGACGTTGTAGGCTTTGAGAATAAAACCAACTATTTTCATGCCTTGGGCAAACCGTTGCCGCAGGATCTTGCCAGAGGCTTATGGCTGTTTTTGAATAGCACCATTGTTGATCAATATTTTCGGCAGTTTAACGGGCACACCCAGGTCAACGCCACAGACCTGAGAAACTTGCGTTACCCCACAATAGAGCAGTTGCAAGCTTTAGGGCATGGAGCAAAAGGAAGCTCGCTGCCATCTCAGGAGGAGATCAATCGTCTGGTGTCGGCTATTTTATAGACAGCGGATCACGCTTGCAAAATATGAATATTTCTTGATGGGTCCTCCTGAATCCACAACCAAGTATCATCAGCAAGGTTTTTCAATCGGCCCTGTCGATCTGCCGCCTTTCTCCCAAAGAGGTTTCAGCCAGTAATCCCTTCCTTCACGATCAAGCTTAGTATTCTGGCCTCTTTGTAAGATACCAATATGTGCTCCAACGTGAGCTGTAGCTGCGCCATCTTTGAATGCTGTACCAATGGGTGCCTTACTGAACCAGTTGGAGCGGGTATCCAGGAGAGAAAAAACAGCATCCACCATGTCTGGTGTTTTTCGGTCAATTCTCTGAAGCACTTCAGCAATTTTCGTCTTTGATATTCCGGAAAACTCTTCGGGCACTGCGGTCCCTTCTTCAGAAATCAGTTTGTTTCTCAGTGCAATAGCATCGTCGACTACGCCCATGATTACTTCAACCTTTTGGCACATGTGCGCGAATTTTATCGATCTATTAGAAAGGAATATACAACGGAATACTTCTGACTAATTTACACAATAATTCGACTCAATTGCTTATCTGAGCCGCCTGGTTCCGTGTTTTTGTAAAATACTCGCATTGCAACGTATCAATGCTTGCGATTATCCGGGGTGCTCAGCCAAGGATAATCCCATTTTTCCCATATTGGGGATGGGATACCGTTTCTGAACTTAGTACCATTGTCTTCTAGTCGTCTGCTGCGCTCAGCAGAAGTAATATCAAAGGAGACGTTGCTATGGATCGTATCCATCTGGCACAGGTGCCACGAAACAACCAGGGCAAGATCAGTTACTCGTCTATCCCGTCCATGGCAGTGCGGGTGATGGTGGCTGAAGAGGAACTGTCGGTTCTGCAACGGCGGGTGAAGCGGCACCATGATGTTCGTGACCGGTTGCACATTGGTGAAGAGGAACTGGCTGGGCTGGAGGCGCATATTGCTGATTTGGAAGAGAAGTTGGTTGAGTGGCGGGCGTTACTGGCGGAGGCGTGAAAGCGGTTACTTTTACAGCCTGATGGTCACAGCCGCCAGAGTCTCTTCACTGAGAAAAATAAGACATCCACATTTTTCTTGATCATTCAGACATCTCGACTACTTTTTAAGCATCAAAAACTTAAAGATCGCTACTAAAGTCATGACGACTGCTCGGAAAAACTTGATAGACCCAGTCTGTACACCTTATTACCACTGCATGGCTCGCTGCGTTCGTCAAGCCTTTCTCTGTGGTAAAGATTCGTTTTCCGGCAAGGACTGCGAACACCGTCGCCTATGGGGGGAAGACCGAATTCAACAGCTATCGTCAATCTTTGCATTGGAAGTTTGTGCTTATGCGGTCATGTCCAATCATTACCACATCGTGCTTTACATCAACCGTAAACAGGCCAGGAGCTGGTCTACCAATGAGATTCTCACTCGTTGGTCTTCCCTATTTTCAGGCCCGATGCTGGTCCAACGATTTCTCTCTGGCGAACAATTGCGCGAGGCAGACAAGCTACGGGTGGATGAGTTTGCTGAAGAATATCGTTGTCGTTTGATGGATATCGGCTGGTTTATGAGATGCCTCAACGAACATCTGGCCAGAAAAGCCAATAAAGAGGATAACTGTAAGGGAAGGTTCTGGGAAGGACGTTACAAAAGCCAGGCGCTGCTCGACGATGCGGCTCTGCTGACTTGTATGGCCTATGTTGATTTAAACCCTGTTCGAGCCAAAATGGCGAAATCGCCAGAGACCTCTGAATACACTTCTATCAGCAAACGGACGAAATACTACTCAGCTCCATCCGGCAAAAAGCAACCTGCCAAATTGAAGCCCTTCAAAGAGCCAGGACAAAACCCTGACCATGCATTGCCTTATGCACTCAGTAGTTATTTTGAACTGGTTGACTGGTCGGGAGGAATTGTTCGTCAAGGTAAGCGAGGTTGTTTAAACGACAACATTCCCTCAACACTTAAGTTTTTTGATATTCCGCCGGATGAGTGGTTTAAAACCATGCAGTGGAATAACCGTTTCTATCGGGCCGTTGGTACGCTGGCATCACTGAAAAGTTATGCTGAAAAAATGGGAAAGTCCTGGATACATGGTCAGAGTACCAGCGCTTTGCTATTTGCAGGCTAACTTTCCGTCCGCCATATTGTTGAAGCTGAAAAAAACTCTGACTTCAGCCCCTGTCCTTCACTACGCTATAGACTCTGGCAGCTCATAAGTGAACATTTCTGAGTTCTGATTGCTTTTCTCTTCCTTGACTGTGACTTTCATTTCCGCAATTAGCGAACGAAATATTTGATTATCCTGGCTTTAAAATCTTTGGGTGTCCTTTTCTTCCCTTCAAAATCTTTGGGTGTCCTTTTCTTCTCCTTTTCTTCCTTGTCAGGCTAATGAATGATTAATCATCATTCGGCTCTTCAATCTGCATATTTCTCAGTACGCTCATGGTCACAACATCCGAATCAACCTGACGATGGGTGTAATAACGCCAGGCGAATAAAGCACCGAGACCCAGAGCAGCCGCCACCCCTATAGAAATCCCGACAATGGCCCCAGTGCTTAGGGTTGTTCCTGCCTGGACTCCTGTTACCAGGGAGGTTAATGCTGTTGAGGCTCCGGTATAATTCACCAGTCCGGTATTCAGCGTCGATGGAGCACTTGAACTTGGCAGGGAGGAGGGTGCAAACAGCAAATCCGTTGCTGTACAGTTCCCGTAACCTTTTGAAGGCTGATTAATTACCCGACAATCATTGGTCACAAATCGTTGATCAGCAATATCACACAACTGATCTAAAGAGGACTGGGACACATTGCCGACATTTTGCAACCTGCCGTTTACAGTGACGTTCACTGCCTGAACACTGTTTGTCATTTTAATAACAGAGGGGTGACTGGTAGAATAGATGAATTGATCCATCGATCCAGCAGCAATACCTCTTTCTGCATATTTACCTCTGGCAGTAATGCCGCCTCTCACCGCAATAATGTCCTCTGTTTTTCCCCCATTAAAATAACCGGTCCCAATGGCAGCATCAGCGTAATCTCCGGAGGTATTGACGAAACAGTCAATGGCCCTGGTATCAAGAACCTCACATCGAGTTTCACCCACACCAATGGCGGCTTCCGCGCCATCTCCCAGGGTCGTTACATTACATGCTATTGCTGTTGTTCCTGCTAGCAGTCCACCAGATTTACATTCACCAGCACCGATACCAGCATCTGAAAAAACTCCTTCGGTCTTCACTGAACTGTTCACAGCGGTCAACTTTTCCAGTTTGCCCCCGTCATATATTATTCCCCCACCAATGCCGGCGAAACTATCAGTCGCATCCGTTTCAACCTGACTGTCCAGAACGGTAAGATGGTTAATTCGGCCCTCAACGATTCCGGCACCAATGCCGGCGCGGGAGTGGTCACGATTTGTTTTGACCCGACTGTTGTTTACAGTCACATGTTGTATATCTCCTTCAGCCCTACCACTGACAATACCAACAGCTCCAGATTTACCAGTACTGGTCACTGAGCAATTATTGACCCCAACTTGCTCAATATAGCTATTCTCCTGCTGGTGACCTGTTATCACACCTGCATGAGTCATCGATGCTGCGCCACGCACTCCATCCTTGTTAGTCAAAACGCTGGAATGTTCTATCAGTAGGTTTTCCAGACGGCTTCCTTCGCCCATTTTACAGGCGACTACGGCACTGTATTTATCATTACTCTCAACATGGGCCTGCACCATGCGCAGATCACGGACAACACCATGCTCTGCAACCTTGCCAAATAAACAACGTCTCTGACCAGTGATCTTATGGCATCCGCCATCGTAATCCCCATAAAACGGTTGATCTTCACTGCCAATGGTTACATCGCTGTTGATATCCTGAGTCTGGATATAATGAGCCGATAACGGGTAACTGTCATTTTGGCCAATTTGTTCCAATGTTTCCCGGTTTGGTACCGGAATCGTGTGATCCGTTGCATTGCTCGGTGCAGGTGTAGCAGCAGAAACGGGTATCTGCCCCATAGTGACCATGGCAGCAGCGGTGAGCACTTCCCGGGTCATACTACTTTGGGCGACCGGTCGGCGCTTCTCACCGGTACATTTTTGCCCGGAAAGCTCTCCCTTTACAGCATCTTTTTCTTGCATGTAGTCAATGGCTTTACCGGCAAAATTACCAGCGAAACATAATTTAGAAGCCACATCAGCCAACACTTTCACTTGCGGAACCCAGGCTCCCGCCAGTTGAGCGACTAATCCAGCACCCTGGCAGATATCATTCAGCATTGATTGGCTGGGTAGTGCAACTGGCTTTGAATCATACGGCACTGATTCATTATTATTGGCTGAAGGCTGCTGGTAATCAGGAGAGAGCGACTGAAAAAAAGGAATGACGGCAGAGCGAACAATGACACTCAAACCATTTAACTGCCCGGTATTACCCGTCCCGGTGTTCTCCTGCTCGGGAGATGTACTGAAAACGTTGCCCGGGTATGTTACTGCAGCATAATTCTTTTCGGTTGGTGTTTGCATACTCTTTCTCCAGATTCATGAGGAAAATCATAATCCTTGTGATTGCTTTTAATAACAAAAGACTAATGCACGACTTTAGACGGCATCACGAGTATAAATAAAGCAATGAAAACAACAGTAACACGACGATATTCTGTTATTCATCTCAACGCATCCCATCTGCCGAACAGATTAGAGGAGGAGGGATAAATCGCCAATTTGAAGCAAACCAGAATTCAGCGAAGCAGTGTCGATGACCTTCAGTCCATTATCGATGGTTATAACGTGTGATAATTACTGAACCGTGAACTCGCGTATTGCCATCTGTTGAAGTGGTAGTATGCTCAGGCAAATCCAATGTTATATCGTGTTCAGGTGTTTGATGAGTGAGCAGGAACCTGCATTCTGGCAGGTAAAATCGTTAACCGAGATGACGCCCGAAGAGTGGGAGTCGCTCTGTGATGGCTGTGGTCGCTGCTGCCTCAATAAGATTATTGATGCGGATACGGATGAGATTCACACAACGGCGGTAGCCTGTCGGCTGCTGGATCTGGGGACCTGCCGCTGCAGGCATTATAAACACCGTCGCAAGTATGTGGAGGACTGCATCAAGTTTACCCCGAAAACCCTGCATGAGCATTTGCCATGGCTGCCGGACAGCTGCGCTTATCATCTGCTCTACCATGGTTATGACCTGCCGCAATGGCATCCTCTGAAAACCGGAAGCTCGGACTCTGTCCATGAATCCGGCTTCTCCATCAAGGGCAAGGACATCGCTTCAGAAGAAGATGTTCCGGACCCTTCGGACTGGTTTGATTATATTATCCGGGTGAAGTGAGGCGGTTTCTGAACGACTTTCAGATTACGGCCTCAGTGATTGGATGGTGTGTGTGGCACCCGCGCGGACGAAGTCAGCGTCACAGCCAGCGGTGACCAGGCTGAACCCTTTTTTTCGCATACGATCAGCGAACTGTGGCCCCATGCAATGAATGGCTGCGGGAACATTATGTTTTTTGCTGCAGGCAAGGATATGTTCGATGGCCTCCATAACGGGAGCCTCATAGTGGTCAGGTTGGGGCTGACAGCCCAGGGCGTAGGACAGGTCAAAGGGGCCAATATAGATAGCTCCCAGTCCTTCGGTGCTGAGGATATCATCCAGGTTATCCAGAGCCTGACGGGTCTCTATCATGACCATGGGCAAAATGGTCTCTTCTGCTTTTTCCGGGTAATCACTGCCGGCATAGATCATCGCCCTGCTGGGGCCAAAGCTGCGGTTGCCTTTGGCGGGGTAACGGCAGGTGGCGACAAATTCCCGGGTCTGCTCTGCGGTTTCAATCATTGGGCAGATAACGCCATAAGCACCGGCATCCAGCATCTTCATAATGATGCCCGGATCAAGCCAGGGAACCCTGACCAGCGGAGTCACCGGGGTGGTGGATATGGCCTGCAACATGGCCAGGGCTGATTCAAAGCCAATCATGCCGTGCTGCATATCGATGGTTATTGAGTCAAAACCCTGGTGGGCAATCAGCTCCGCCGTCATTGGGCTTGGATGGATAAGCCAGCAGTTGATGGCTGTCTGGTTCTGCTGGAAAAGGCTCAGTACCTGATTCTTTCTCATTGTTGATCATTGTTATCTATTTGCTGTGGTCAAAACAGTATAGCCAACGGACGAACGGGTTAAGCGGCGGCTTTTCTGTATGATAATTGATCCCAAGGCTTGTCAGCGGGGTGGAAAACCTTACACTAGCCGTTTGTCTGTCCGGAGACAGGGGCGTTCTGACGGACGCTATTTCCGGACAATCTCCGGGTTAAATTGAATATTGGCACAAAGAGTCTGTGATCGAATGACAGCCCATGGCACACTCTACGGCCTGGTTCTGGCTGGTGGTCGTTCCTCCCGTATGGGGCAGGATAAGTCACGGCTGAACTGGTGTGGCAAACCGCTTTACCAACATATAGCTGCTCTGCTGGCCGGGGCCGGGATTGATCAGGTTCTGATCAGCGGGTCCGGTTTTGCCCCGGATGACTCTGTTATTGCCGATGTGGTTCCCGGAAGAGGCCCGCTCAGTGGCATTCATGCGGCTTTACAGCGACTGCTGGATGGCGACCGGCTGCTGGTGATTCCTGTGGATATGCCACTGGTTCCTGCCGATGCGATCCGGACACTTGGCGATCAACAGCAGGCGTGTTGTTTTGCGGGCTTTAATCTGCCGATGATATTGCCGGTCACTTCAACATTGCGGCAAGCCGTTGAGCGTGCCATAACCAGTGACAATCCGAAGGACTATGCCCTGTGGCGTCTGCATCAGCTTTCAGGTGGACAGACCCTGGCGCTGCCGTCATCCATGGCAGACCTTTTTGTCAACGTCAATACGCCAGAAGACTGGCATAATCTGGTTAATAAGGCGGTTGTTCAGACGTAAACTGTCGTCCAAATTGCGGACCTGGTCATGAGCACCCCTGAATACGATTGAAAATAGACTGGAGCGAGAATAGCCATGGCTCATAATCAGTTTGATGAGTTTATTCCTGTAAATATTGCCGTGTTGACGGTGTCCGACACCCGTACCGAAGAAAACGACACATCCGGTCACTTACTGGTTGAGAGCCTGACCGCCGCTGGTCACAAACTTGTTGACAAGGCCATTGTAAAAGACGACATCTACAAGATTCGCGAAGTCGCATCCCGCTGGATTGCCAGTGATGCAGGGTCCCCAGACTGTGTGCAGGCCGTGCTGGTCACAGGCGGTACCGGTTTCTCTGGCAGAGACAGCACACCAGAAGCGCTGTTGCCTGTTTTTGACAAGCAGATTGATGGTTATGGCGAGCTGTTCCGCCAGCTTTCCTATGATCAGATCAAAACCTCCACCATCCAGTCCCGTACCGTGGCGGGCATGGCCAATGGCACCGTTATTTTTGTTATGCCCGGCTCCAATAATGCCTGTAAGACCGCCTGGGAAGGCATTATCAGGGATCAGCTGAACAGCCAGCATCGTCCATGTAACTTTGTTGAACAATTGAAAAAGGCAGGGTAATCATGTCGTCTGCCAATAGTGCCCTCAGCCATATTGATAGTGATGGTAAGGCCAGCATGGTTGATGTTGGTGAAAAAGACATCACACGCCGTGAAGCCAGGGCCGAAGGTTATATCTACATGGCACCTGAGACACTGGCGCTGGTAAAAGACAACGGCCTTAAAAAAGGGGACGTACTTGCCGTGGCCAGAATTGCCGGCATTCAGGCGGCTAAACAGTGCAGCCAGCTGGTGCCGCTTTGCCACCCGTTGATGCTGAACTTTATCGGTGTTGAGTTTCAGCTTGAAGACGCGGCTTCAGTGAATTGTGAAGCCTGCATTCGAATTGAAACCTGTTGTCGTTTGAATGGCAAAACCGGCGTTGAGATTGAAGCGCTGACAGCGGCATCGGTTGCTGCCCTGACGATCTATGATATGTGCAAGGCAGTGGATAAAGAGATGCATATTGAAGGCATTCGTGTGCTGGAAAAGGGTGGTGGTCGCAGTGGTCACTATATTCATGGTTCAGCGACAGGTGGTGCAGCATGATTACAGTACGTTTCTTTGCCAGTTTTCGGGAAAAGCTGAACTGCGAACAGTTGACCTTGGAAGAAGGGGAGTATGCTCCCTTGCTGTCCGCATTAAAAAGTCAGTTGGCGGACCAAGGTGAAGGCTGGCGTGAAGTCATGATGAGTGAGCGTACTCTGGTTGCCATCAATCAGACCATGACTCGTCAGGATGTCACATTGCAGTCTGGTGATGAGGTCGCCTTTTTTCCTCCGGTGACCGGCGGGTGATTTTTATTTGAACCACGAAGATACAAAGGCGTTATTTTGTTCTCGTTCCCACAGTCTGAGACTGTCGCGAAAGCCCCGGGAAAACTTTGTGTCTTTGTGGTGAAAAGTGGTGCCAAAACAAACAGGATCAGAACCTTGATTGCCATTCAAACAGAAGACTTTAACCCCGCCCAGGAATATGAACGCCTGGAAGGGAATAAGTCATCAGGAGCGATTGTCACTTTTACCGGTACGGTTCGCGATATGAACCTTGGGGATAAGGTGGGTGGCCTGTTTCTGGAACATTATCCGGGGATGACGGAAAAAGCCCTGCAGGAAATTATCGATGAAGCCATGGCACGTTGGGAGCTTCAAACTGTCCGGGTTATCCATCGCATTGGTCAGATGTACCCCGGGGAGCGAATTGTTTTTGTGGGAGTCGCCAGCGCCCATCGCAAAGAAGCGTTTGCAGCCTGTGAGTTTATTATGGATTACCTGAAAACCCGTGCGCCGTTCTGGAAGAAAGAGACGACACCGGAAGGGGATCGCTGGGTGGATGAGCGTGAGTCTGATCAGGCAGCGGCGGATCGCTGGCTTTAACCTTCGAACTCATAAAGAACACCTGCTTCATGTTAAGAACAGTATTTTTAGCATTCTTGCTCTCTTGCCTGGGGGTGTTGGTCTACGCAGAAGAACTGAAAGTGGCCGTTGCAGCAAACTTCAAACCATCGCTGGACGTTTTGGCAAAGGCATTTGAGGCAGACACCGGGCACCGGTTGTTGATCTCCTCGGCCTCGACCGGTGTGCTGTATAACCAGATTACCCACGGTGCGCCTTTCGATATCTTTCTGTCAGCAGATAGCCTCAGACCGAAGCTGCTGGAACAAAAAGGACTGACGCTAAAGGCCAGTCGACACCCTTATGCCCTGGGAGAACTGGTGCTATGGAGCCCCGGGTTTTCCGCTAAAGAAGGGAAAATCATGACCCTGGAGGATCTGGCGGTTTATCAGGGACGCCTGGCCATTGCCAATCCGGCAACGGCACCTTATGGTCTGGCGGCACAGCAGGTGCTGGAAAAGCTGGGTTTCTGGTCCTCGTTCCGCACCCGTCTGGTTCAGGGGGCCAGTGTCCAGCAGGCCTGGCAGTTTGTGGCCAGCGGTAATATTCCCGCTGGGCTGGTGGCGAAAGCGCAGCTGGTAGACCACGATGGTCATATTTTTTCGATTCCTGCAACGTTGTATGATCCGATTCAGCAGGATCTGGTTATCTTAAAGCGCACCAGGCAACCTGAGGCGGCCAGGGCATTTGTGGCGTTTATTTTGTCACCATCTGCCCAGCGCACCATTGCCAGACAGGGGTACTTCCCTGTATCAACGACAATGGCCGATAAAACAACGTCCGAAAATCGAAGGGAAGCGCTCTGAATGCTGCTCACTGCTGTCTGGGTCACGCTGAAACTGGCCACCATTACCACCGTGATTCTGATGCTGCTGGCGATTCCCATGGCCTGGGGGCTGGCCAATATGCAGAGTCGGCTAAGGCCCCTGTTGGAAGCCCTGGTGGGGCTGCCAATGGTATTACCGCCCACCGTCCTTGGCTTTTATATACTGTTGCTTTGCTCACCAAATTACGCTCCCGGGCAGCTCTGGCTGTCCCTGACCGGCACCACCCTGGCGTTCAGTTTTACCGGGCTAGTGATCGCTTCTGTTATCTGCTCAATGCCCTTTGTCGTGCAGCCTTTACAACGGGCGTTTGAACAACTTGATAAAGGTCTGCTTGAGGCGGCAGCCATGATGGGGGCCGGGCGCATGGACCGTTTCTTTAATGTGGTACTGCCCTGTACCCGCCGGGCGATGATTCTGGCGGCCTGCATGGGGTTTGCCCATACCGTTGGGGAGTTTGGTGTGGTGCTGATGATTGGCGGCAATATTCCCGGAGAGACACAGGTGCTGTCCATTGCCCTGTTCGATGCCGTGGAATCACAGCAGTTTACCGAAGCGCACCAGATTGCCGCGGGACTGATGGTGTTTGCCATGATTCTGCTGGTTACCCTTTACAGCCTTGATCGTCAGCCCGTGGCTCAATTACCCCTCCAATCACACCCTGGTCGTTATTAATGCTAAGAATTGATATTCAGCTGCCCCGGGACCGCTTTGTTCTTAGTGTTGATGAGTCACTGGATACCGATAACACCTGGGCCATGATGGGGCGTTCCGGGTGTGGTAAAACCTCTTTGCTGAGAACCATCGCGGGTTTGGAAAGTCATGCCAGGGGGCGGCTTCAGTTTAATGATGAAATCTGGCAGGACTCGGAACAGGGAATATGGGTTCCGCCGGAGCAACGGGGCATTGGCTATATATTTCAGGAAGCCAGGCTGTTTCCCCATCTGGACGTTATGGAAAACCTCCGGTTTGCCTTGCAGCGGGCCAGGGCCAATGTTGCCATGCCGTCATTATCCGAGGTGGTTGAGCAGCTCGATATTGTGCATCTACTGGGGCGTACGGTTGATAAACTGTCTGGCGGTGAGAAACAGCGTGTGGCTATTGCCCGCACCTTATTAAGTGCACCCCGTCTTCTATTAATGGATGAACCGCTGGCGTCACTGGACTGGTCATCAAAAACAAGCATTCTTCCCTGTTTGAGAAATATCCATCAGCACTTTGGCATACCGGTTGTTATGGTGAGTCATGCCCGTGAAGAGGTGGCACGGCTGGCTGATAAACTGCTGCTTATTGATCAGGGGCAGGTTGTATCCCGGGGCGAGTGTCGTCAATTACTCAGTCGGCCAGGTTCTTTATTAACCCGGGATGACTGTGCACTGTCGATTCTGGAAGTGCAGGTGGGCAGCCACGATCAGGAATATGGTTTCACTGAGCTGTTATTGGGTGACCAGAAATTGCTGGTCAATCAGGTTTCAGCACTGCCGGGAACCGGCCTGAGAGTGATATTGCCGGCTCAGGAAGTCAGTATTGTGGTGGAAGATATCCACTGCACAAGTGTTCAGAATCGAGTGGCAGCAACGATTCAGGCTATTCAGGAACTGGATTCCAAAAATGTCATGCTGTTTATGGCGGCGGAAGGGCAGACATTGCTGGCGCTGGTCACCAGAAGAGCGCTGGGGTTATTGAATTTGTCGGTGGGGCAACGTGTTTTTGCCCATTTTAAAGGCTCCTGTCTGGATGTTATCTAATACTCAACGAAGGAGAGGTTTTGAATGGAAGCGTGTGCTAACTTTTGACAAAGGTTTCAAGTAGAAAAAGTAAAACGCTCCCATTTTGTTTTTCTTCTGTCGTTAGCATTGGATCAAATGAAACCGGGTTTTGATTCCATTAGTCCGACCCTCATTGGATGGGAACTTCTGTGCGCCATTGTATCGTTTTGGAACTTTTTTCTACCAATGGGCTGTGCAGTGCTGCTGGTTTGATTTCCTCTAGAGGGCTGGATTAAGTAA
>NZ_JBLYNS010000084.1:0-22591 GCF_049310205.1 Endozoicomonas sp. ALC013
TTGGATCACGGCACTGCAGCGAATGAGTCACATCGAAGATAACCGGTGCACCGCCGCTCACCTGCTTCATGGTATGAAAGCCAAGCATATCAACCACCAGGTTGTCATAGCCAAAGTTCACACCACGCTCACAGAGGATCAAACGGTCATTGCCCGCTTCACGGAATTTATCGGTAATATTCCCCATCTGGCCGGGGCTGAGAAACTGCGGCTTCTTGATGTTAATGACAGCACCGGTTTTGGCCATGGCTTCGACCAGGTCCGTCTGGCGGGCCAGAAACGCCGGCAACTGAATCACATCCACCACTTCCGCCACAGACTGGCACTGATGAGGTTCATGGACATCAGTAATCACCGGAAAACCAAAGGTCGCTTTCAGCTCCTGAAAAATCTTTAACCCCTCATCAATGCCCGGACCACGGTAGGAGGCGATTGAAGAACGGTTAGCCTTATCAAAGGAAGCCTTGAAGATATAGGGAATACCGAGCTTTTCGGTAACCCGTACATACTCTTCCGCCACTTTCATGACCAGGTCTCTTGATTCCAGCACGTTCATCCCGGCAAACAGGACAAACGGCAGGTCATTAGCGACCTGAATGCCATTGACATCAACAATTTTGCTTTTCACAAACGTTCCTTCAGGCGTTCCAGAAAAAAACCTGCAAAAGCAGGTATCAACAATTGGCTTCAGTGAGAAGCGTGCTTAAAAGCCTGCGCTGCATGAATAAAGGCAGAAAACAGACCATGGCCATCCCGGGGTGTTGAGGTAAATTCCGGGTGGAATTGACAGGCGACAAACCATGGATGGTCGGCAACCTCAACGATCTCTACCAGACTGTTGTCTTCTGAGCGACCGGCAATGACCAGACCCGCCTCTTCCAGTGCCTCAACGTAATGGTTATTCACTTCATAACGGTGACGGTGGCGCTCGGTAATAACATCCTGGCCATAGGCTTCACGGGAGAGTGTACCGGCAACCAGGTTACAGTTCTGGGCACCCAGACGCATGGTGCCGCCCAGATCAGAACCTTCATCACGCTTTTCAACCATACCGTCAGCGTCGATCCACTCAGTAATAAGACCCACCACCGGATGGGCCGCCTGACGATCAAATTCCGTACTGTTCGCCCCTGCCAGACCGGCAACATGGCGGGCGTACTCAATGACCGCCACCTGCATGCCAAGGCAGATACCCAGGAAAGGAATCTTGTTCTCACGGGCATAGCGCACGGTCTGAATCTTGCCTTCCACACCACGGTGACCAAAGCCACCGGGCACCAGAATGGCAGATACCCCTTCCAGGGCAGATAGACCATCCTGTTCAGTGGTTTCAGAGTCAATGTAACGAATATTGACCTTGGTACGGGTTTTCAGACCGGCATGCTTGATCGCCTCAATCAGCGACTTATAGGCATCCAGCAGTTCCATGTATTTGCCCACCATGGCGATGGTGATCTCTTCGGAGTAGTTAAACTCACGATCCACCACATCGTCCCACTCAGAGAGGTCCGCTGGCTGGCAGCCCAGGTTGAAGCGATCCACAATGATCTGATCCAGACTCTGCTCGTGGAGCATCCGAGGAATTTTGTAAATGCTGTCCGCATCTTCCAGGGAGATAACCGCACGCTCTTCTACGTTGGTAAACAGGGCAATCTTGCGGCGGGCCGAGGCATCAATGTACTGTTCGCTGCGACACACCAGGATATCTGGCTGAAGGCCAATCGAACGCAGCTCTTTAACAGAGTGCTGGGTTGGTTTGGTCTTGGTCTCACCGGCGGTTTTGATGTAAGGCACCAGGGTCAGGTGCATCAGCATGGCACGTTGAAATCCGAGCTCTACCTTCAACTGACGAATGGCTTCCAGGAATGGCTGGGATTCGATATCACCCACAGTCCCACCCACTTCCACCAGGGCGATATCCGCATCGCCCGCACCATTAACCACCCGGCGCTTGATCTCATCGGTGATGTGCGGAATAACCTGTACCGTACCACCGAGATAGTCACCACGACGCTCTTTACGCAGAACATCCTGGTAAATCCGGCCAGAAGTAAAGTTATTACCCTGCTTCATGGTGGTTCGGATAAAACGCTCGTAATGCCCCAGGTCCAGGTCAGTCTCGGCACCATCTTCGGTAACGAAAACCTCGCCATGCTGAAAAGGGCTCATGGTACCCGGATCGACGTTGATATAAGGGTCCAACTTGAGCATCGTCACCTTGAGACCACGTGCCTCAAGAATGGCGGCGAGAGATGCCGATGCGATGCCTTTGCCTAACGAAGAAACAACACCGCCGGTGA
Organism: Endozoicomonas sp. ALC013; assembly: GCF_049310205.1. NCBI lineage: Bacteria > Pseudomonadati > Pseudomonadota > Gammaproteobacteria > Oceanospirillales > Endozoicomonadaceae > Endozoicomonas > Endozoicomonas sp. ALC013. The sequence continues at coordinate 2,301 of NZ_JBLYNS010000084.1, forward strand.
CGAAAATATAACGCGTCATGCTTACCTGCTGTGAATATAATAAAAGCGGGGTGAAAAGAGAGTCTCAAGATGGGATATCAGGATACCAAAACCGGCAGTGAACGTAAAACCGTTATTGCATCAATACACCCCTTAAAAAATGCTTCGTGCCAATCACCGAGGCGGTCACTCACTCTGATATCAGATCGACCACTCATTTTTATTTGCGCCGGGGATAAAAAACCGGCAGTTCATGGTCAGACCATAACAATAAGCTGACTATCACACTCACAATTACGCTGGGATCTATTTATGTCTCCTTTACATTCCGGGAACACTTTAAGGTACGTTACCAACGGAGCCGTCGGCAAAAATGGAGCCTGCGGTGCAAACGGTAAATTCGGCGGTTATCGCGGGCAGGACGGCGCTCAGGGAGAACACGGCCAAAACGCTCGCGAACTGAATGTCGCATTGTCAACCAATAATGCCGGTGTTTTGATTAATGGGAACGGGACATCACTTCAGTTAAGCCTGTTCGATAGAAAAACATCAATCTTTCTTGAAGCCCGTGGCGGTGATGCAGGCCATGGGGGCAACGGCGGTGATGGGGGCAAAGGGCTAACCGGGAAAAAGGGGAGAAATGCCAACAGATTTCTGTGGGGTGAAAACGGAGGTCAAGGCGGCACCGGGGGCAATGGTGGCAATGGCGCACGGGGTGGCGATGGTGGCAATGGCGGTAAAGTAACCCTCACAGTAGCACCTTCGCAAACCGATTTGCTCATGCTCACCAACATTCCTGACGTTCGGGGTGGCACACAAGGCCGGGGTGGAAAAGGCGGAGACGGTGGCCTGGGAGGAGACGGAGGAAAAGGTGGGGAATCATGCTGGTATCCCGATACTGAGATCTACACCGACTCAAGCGGGCAGACCCAAAGCCGCATAACACTCCGTTTTAATCCGGGAGGATTTGATGGCCCCTGCGGCCTCCGGGGACGAGTCGGGCGTAACGCCCCTGATGGACGTTGCGGAAACTCTGGCAGTTTTCATATTGCTGTGGGCAACAACCGGTATACCGGGCCTTATGACCTGTCCGTTACAGACTCCACACTGCTGGCAAAAAAGCCTGGCGGCAATGGTTTTTTCGAACCCGGCAAAGAGGTCTCTGTTGATTTGTCAGTCACTAATACCGGTGACATGCCAACACCCAATAAACAACCCATCAGAATGAGCATGGTGAATAATAAATGGGTCAGCTTCAACCCCCGCTCTGTTTTCAACCTCCCTTGCGCTATACCGCCTGGCCAGGAAGTTCACCCACAGAATCGCCTGGAATTTACCATTAATAGACCTCAAACAATACCCACAGGTGAGCCGCTGCATGAAACGGGTGTCGCCAACTTTAGCGCCACTGTTGGACGGGTTGAGCGACAGTTCTCAAAAGTAGCCACAGAGCAAATAAGGTTTCCCGTAAGATATCCAGCGGATATCGATACGATAGAAGGGAGCAAATCAATCAGCCGCGATGAAGAAGCACTGCTGTCGGTAAAAGTGAACAATATTTCTCCGAAAGCCCTTGGTTTGCAGGGCAGCCAACAGCGGTTGCTCAACTTGCACTTTACAGCAGATACCGCAGATACCGCAGATACCGCAGATACCGCAGACACCGCAGATACCAATAATGGCCAGACGAGAAGCGCCGACGTAACTTTTTACAGTAGAGATGGTGTACCGTTCAGCGGTAACCAGGGGCTCACGAAATCGATCAATGAACTTCCTCCCCATGGTCAGGACAGACTTTCAGGTTCGATCACCTTCAGCAATCCTGCACAGCACCTTTACACAAAAGTCACACTATTCGCAGAACTCGAACTGGGACGTTTAGATTGCCCGACAGATCCCCAATTGGTGGAAGTGGTACAACGAAGAGTGTTTCAAGTTCAGCTTGCCGAGGGTTACCAGTACAATCCTGATGCAGATTTTCTGTTAGTTACCAACGCCAACACTTCTTTGCCAGAATGGAATCAATGGGAAGCCCTGGCCGAGCGACTTGGACTGACTTTTGCCACCTGGAACAGCTCGCTCAACAATGGGATAAGCCTGTTCCATGAGCTGCAATCCAGGGAAACCGAAGGGCATCCAGCTGTCGAAACCGACACTGCACCGTTGCCCGCGACCGGGGTACATGCAGATACCGGCGTCACGTTAGTTGATCACTTTAAAGACAAAACCATTGTTTTTCTGAACAATGACGATACCTGTGTAAAATCCCTTCCGCCCTGCGATTTATTCCGATCTGCCAACAGCGGCGTCAGAAGCTACATCGTGGGGCCAGAAGAAGTCAGGGAAGAGCTGTTTTATCCAGAAAAAGACCTTGCTGCAAACCTCAGCGGACGCGCGAGGAAAACGTTAGTAGAGAACTACATCCGCACTATGAGATCATCCGAGGACAGACTGATAAAAGCAGCAAAAAAACAGGCAAAAAAATTGCGAAATAAGTGGCCTGAAAAAAGATTTACCGTCGTTTATAACTACGAAGATCTACCGCTACCAAGAAATAGCCTACCCATTATCGGAACGTACGGATTAAAAAAACATCAGATTGGAACACTGACCTCTGTTCTTTCGCCGACGAAACACATGATTACCAATCTATCCAAACAACCTGACGAAAGCGATCGCTCTGATTACGTCCTTCACCCAAGTAACGTCTACGGCTTACTAAAAAGTCTGCCCCTGCAGAAAAAAATTCAGCTGGTTCAAAACAACATCACAGAAGACCGTGAAGCCTTGAAAAAAGCCCTACTCTCAGATCTTGTGGATGAACATAAAGCGTTCCGTCGATTAAAGTGGACAGCCAGCATCGATAAGAGCGCATTGAAGAAGCGCTTAACCTGCTTACAACAAGTCGTCGATGCCAGCTACCCTGAGCCCGGAAGCAAAGAGCTGATACAAGAGATACTCATCGAATTTCGCGCTTTGGCTGCCCGAATGCTCAAGGAGAAATGGTACCACGTTCGCTATCGCCAACTCGTCAAAGTGACCCACAAAATGATCGATAGTTTCAAGCAAAAAGAGGATATTGACTCGGCACACTGGCTGGAAAATTACCAGGCAAAGAAACAGCGTTTTGCCAAGATTCACCGATGGGAATTATGGCGTCAATATCAGGATTCTGACGTTTTTCCAATCCATCAAAATGGTCACAATGACCCGAACCCTGTGTTTAATTTTAACGAATTACAACATCCATACGATACGGTGTCCCGGGTTGCTGAAAATAGTCACTACTTTAGAGATCAGGGAGAACGTTTGCGGGCATTGGAGGCATTAGAGAACGGTAACTCAAACGACAATAACCCGTAAAACAAAGACGGATGGCTGTTACCAATGGAGAGCTAAACCATCACTCTCGTTGGCATAATAGCCATCACACACCCAGAGACCGGGAGCAGCCACCATTTGGTCACCATCAAACACCAATGGCAGATATTCTCTCAGCCAGGGTGGCACTTTATAGTCCTGCAGCCATTTTTTCAGTGTTTTTCGACCTTGCCGCCCGGTAATGGCAAACTTTTCATCCCCTGATATATGACAACGGCGTTTTAACAGTAATGGTTTTTGTGGCAGTCGGATGGCGTTACCACTGTGCTCCTGTTTAGCACTGCAGATCAGCGACCGGTCTCCCAACACCACGATTGGCTCTTTCTGCCAGTCCCATACCATGGGCTCAAATGCCTGCAAATTCACGTCTTCATCCAGCAGCACCAGCATTTGCTGGTAGCGAGTCAGGGTAAAGCGAGGTGCCACTGTCAGCAGCGGCTCGGCGTCGATTCGAGCTTCAACCACTTCATCAAAGATCTGTTCAAGGGTGTCTCTGGAGGGCAGTTGTATGCCCTGCTGTTTCAACCATTGGCGAACCACTCGACGCTGGGAACCGGCATCAAGGGATTGCAGCGTTGCCAGATTCATCAGCGGTTGCCGGTCAAGCAGCCATTGCGGGCGATAATCAATACACAGGGCCAACTGTTCGACAGTTTGCTGCTGCACGGTTTGATTCATCTGCCCCACATCCCGCACAAATTCGACCAATCGTTCCGACGCACCCGGCCAGCGCTCTTCCACCATGGGAATCAGTCGCTGACGGAGAAAGTTGCGGGAGAAGCGTTCATCCGTATTACTGTCATCTTCAATAAATCGGAGGTTATTTGTCCGGGCGTAAGCTTCAATGGATGCTCGGGCCACATTCAGTAAGGGCCGTAACAACAGCCCATTGCCCAGGGACCTTTGTTCCGGAATCCCCTGAACACCATCAACCCCGGTCCCGCGGAATAACCTGAGCAGAACCGTCTCTGCCTGATCATCCCGATGATGCCCCTGCAACAGACAGCCACCCTCTTCCACGGCATTGATAAATACCTGGTATCGAGCGTCCCTGGCCGCCTGCTCCAGACCATAGCCGTCATTTTCCAGAGAAACTCTGGCGATGGTCAGCGGTATCTGCCACTGTTCACATACCGACTGACAGTGCTCAGCCCACTGATCAGCGTAACGGCTCAAACCATGATGAACATGAACAGCAGCCACATCAGCAATATCTCCCCGATCACGCAGGCAGGCCAGCAAATGGAGTAAAACGGTGGAGTCAACACCGCCACTGAATGCCACCGTGACAGGGCATTCAGATACCGGTAACTGCAGGCTTGAAGATAGTTGATCAAGCACCCACTCAGGGCTGAGCGGGTGACAGGAAGTGATCTCTGCGCTGGTTTTTGCCATCGTTTTCGCAATCAAAGCGCCCCAAAATCCCTGATTTTCTGGTAACGATTTTCCAGCAGGGTATCGCTGTCCAGTTCCGAGAGAATGTTCAGCTGATCCACCAGTGTTGCTTTCAAACTGGCAGCCGCTGCTTCAGGATCCCGGTGTGCACCACCCAATGGCTCTGCCACCAGGGTATCCACCAGGCCCAACTCCTGTAAACGCCCGGCAGTTACCCCCATGGCTTCTGCGGCGGTAGAAGCGTACTCGGCTTTTTTCCAGAGAATGGAGGCACAACCCTCAGGGGAAATAACAGAGTAGGTTGAATACCCCATCATCACCAGATGATCACAAACCCCAATGGCCAAGGCACCACCGGAACCGCCCTCACCGATCACCGTGGAAATCACAGGCACTTTCAAGCGGGACATCACCGCCAGGTTGTAGGCAATCGCCTCACTCTGCCCACGTTCCTCGGCACCAATACCGGGGTATGCGCCCGGCGTATCAATAAAGGTCAGGATGGGCATCTTGAAACGTTCCGCCATTTCCATCAGGCGACAGGCTTTGCGGTAACCTTCCGGTTTGGGCATACCGAAATTCCGGCGAACTTTCTCTTCGATCTCACGCCCCTTCTGATGACCAATCACCATCACCGGTCGACCATCCAGTCGGGCCATGCCCCCCACAATGGAGGGGTCATCGGCAAAATGGCGATCGCCATGGAGTTCATCAAACTCGGTGAAAATATGGCGAATATAGTCCAGCGTGTAGGGCCTTCTGGGGTGCCGGGCCAGCTGGGCCACCTGCCAGGAAGAAAGGTTGCTGAAAATGGCATCCGTCAGACTGCGGCACTTATCCTGCAGTGTGGCAATCTCTTCAGTAATATTCAGCTCTGCATCGCTGCTGACCAGCCGAAGCTCTTCTATCTTGGCTTCCAGTTCAGCAATTGGCTGTTCAAAGTCCAGGTAATTCGGGTTCATGAAGTCCACTTATCATGGCCGGAGAGTAAATAAGGATCAAAATACGTAAACACCGCCGTAAAGTCGAGTTAAAAAGCGTAATTACCTGTAAACAGTTCAACAGCTGGTCGACCTGGAAGTCTGCAGAAAAGCAATACGAGAATAGGATGTCCCCTTTTGAAAAGCTGGAACCACTGCCTGTAGTGGACAATAAAGGAGGAACCTCCACCGTGGGTACATTTTGCGCCCCCCCGGTAGCCAGCCGGCCCGCAATGCCCGGAAGTTACAACGGGCAACGGGACAGGCAGGGCTGCAGTTAGCCCAGTCGCATCAGAATAAAGACATATCACACTCCGCCATCTTCTCCCAGTATGGGTCTGGGACTACCTGTGGCATTTCCATGGCTTCTGCCTGAAAACCCAGGACTTTCGGTTGATGCCCCATCTTTGCGCCAACAGCGTCAGACCATCCCAGCAGTGGCCTGATGCAATTGGCTATGTCGGTGCCCTTGCAAGCCAGCTCAAAAGCTGCCATTGCCTCACCATAGGTGGTTCCGCAATAGAGGGAGAAATGGTCATCATGCTCCCCGGGGCCGGGTGTGAAATCATCATCCCCCAGGTAACGGATTTGCTGGCGAGCGGTATCCAGTGTAAATAGCCGATCACAAAGCTCAGGCTTCAATGCATGAAGGAAAAAACTGCCATTATCAAGTTGACCCGCATGGATTGAATAAGGGTCATACAACCCGGAAAAACTTCTTCCCCAATTCAGATGATATTCACCGGCATGATATTTTTTGAAAACAAACGCACCGGTAACCTCTTTCAGGGTATTTCCGAGTTCCGTGAAATCCACCTCGCCCAATGTCCCATCTGCACGCCGGAAGTAGGCTACCGGTGGGACAGGCGTTGATTCAGGGTTCTCGATTATTGGTTTTTCCATTTTCCGAAATATCAGATCAGCCGGGACTGTCTTCGCTTTGATGGTATCGGGGCATAGCTGATCATTTTTGGCTGGCAGAGCCTCAGTCTCTGCCAGTCTTATTGCAATTGTCCTTGTTTGAGATTCAGCCGTATTGCCACCAGAAGTGGAACCAGGATCCTGTGTTATCGAGGCGGGAGCCCTGCTAACAACGGTAGTGGAGCGATCGTTAAACTTTCCCTGATCGGCTGTTTTTGTAGCCTCTTGGTTGGCTTCTTTCGGCAACATCGGTGAGCGAGCTTTAACAGGAGTCATAAAAATTCCTCTCATAAAAATTTCACCAGGTACATGACCATTTGCATTCAGGCAGCCCTTAAGCCCGGTGCAGTCTGCAACCAGGAAAACCGGTGAGTTTACCTGATCGAAAAGTCAGACCTCATACGCCAATGAAAGTTCTAGGAAAGTTGATTTTACTATTCCATCGAAAAAGGGAAACTGCACAAAACCCACAGCTTCCGTTTCATACCCCAATTCCCAAGCACTTGCTCAGGCATACTCAACGTTAGCCGCATTTTTGCCAAGCCACTGCCGGAGTTCCAGCACCAATTCATCACTGGGGTTGACCAGCCATTGCTCACCCAGCATCAGGCTGGCACGGGCATCGTCCCGATGGTAATCAATCCTGACCGGCAGCCGACCCGGCTGCCCGCCCAGCATGGACGACAATTTTCGTTCAAAATGACCATCAATCTGTTCATGGGAAACCTCAAGAACCAGACGACGGGCGTAATGGCTGCGGGCATCCACCACTTTCATCACTTTCTTCGAGCGGACTTTCAGGCTACCGGAGTAATCATCAAAGGTGACTTCCCCTTCCACCACCAGCACCGCGTCTTTATGGAGGAGGTGTTGATACTCACCAAACACATCGGCAAACACCGACACCTCAATCCGGCCGGTGCGGTCATCCAGGGTAACAAACGCCATTTTGTCCCCTTTCTTGTTTTTCATGATCCGCATATCCACCACCAGCCCGGCGATATTCTGGCTATCGCCCCGGGCAGGCTGAAGGTCTTTAATACGGTTGCGGATAAAGTGCCGGATTTCACTTTCGTATTCATCAATGGGGTGACCGGTCAGATAGAGCCCCAGGGTATCCTTCTCGCCACCGAGGCGAACCTTATCGGTCCATTCGCTGGTTTTCAGGTAGGTGTCGTAAACAGCCTCTTCGCCGGCGGGCACCAGGGCACCAAACATATCCATATGACCGGAATCCAGGCTTTTGGCCGCCTGGTCCGCCGCTTTGATCGCCTCAAGTTGACTCGCCTCAAGCACGGCTCGATTGAAATTCAGCTGTTCCGGCTTTTGTGGGACCGGCCCAAGCAGGTCCAGCGCCCCGGATTTGATCAATGCCTCCAGCACCCGCTTGTTGATGCTTTTGGCATCCACCCGCTCACAGAAGTCAAACAGGTCCTTGAATGGACCACCCTCTTTACGAGCCCGGACAATCGCCTCAATCGGGCCTTCACCCACGCCCTTGATGGCCCCCAGCCCATAGACAATATGCCCATCGTCGTTTACACCGAACATATATTCGCCGCTGTTCACGCTGGGCGGCAGCACGGTCAGGCCCATATCCCGACACTCTTCGATAAAGGTCACCACCTTATCGGTATTCTGCATATCGGAGCTCATGACCGCCGCCATAAATTCCGATGGATAGTGAGCCTTCAACCACAGCGTCTGGTAGGAAACCAGGGCGTAGGCTGCCGAGTGGGATTTGTTAAAGCCATAGCCCGCAAACTTCTCCACCAGATCGAAGATCTTCATGGCCAGCTCACCATCAACGCCCTGGCTGATAGCGCCCTCTTCAAACACCGCCCGCTGCTTGGCCATCTCCTCCGGCTTTTTCTTACCCATGGCCCGGCGCAGCATATCCGCACCGCCCAGGGTGTAACCGGCCAGCACCTGGGCAATCTGCATCACCTGTTCCTGATACAGGATAATGCCGTAAGTGGGCTGCAAAATAGGCTGAAGCCACTCGTGCTGATACTGGGCATCCGGGAACGAGAGTTCCTCCCGGCCATGCTTACGGTTAATAAAGTTGTCCACCATTCCGGACTGCAGCGGACCCGGACGGAACAGGGCCACCAAAGCGATAATATCTTCAAAGCAGTCGGGCTGGAGACGTTTGATCAGATCTTTCATCCCACGGGATTCCAGCTGGAAGACGGCGGTGGTTTCCGCTCGCTTCAGCATGTCGTAAGAGCTTTTGTCTTCAAGGTCGATGGCTTCAATGGCCAGAGGCTCTTCACCCCGCTGCGCCCGGCGGGGGTTAATCAGTTTCAGGGCCCAGTCAATAATGGTCAGCGTGCGTAGGCCCAGGAAGTCGAACTTCACCAGACCTGCGTATTCCACATCATTCTTGTCATACTGGGTGACCACCCCTTTACCGTGCTCATCACAGTAAAGCGGTGCAAAGTCCGTCAACTTGGTGGGGGCAATCACCACACCACCGGCGTGCTTACCGACATTGCGCGTGACCCCTTCCAGCTTGAGCGCCATCTCCCAGATTTCCGCCGCCTCTTCATCGGACTCCAGAAACTCCCGAATGGTTTCTTCCTGTTCATAGGCCTTACCGAGCGTCATGCCGATTTCAAAGGGGATCATTTTCGACAGGCGATCCGCCAGACCGTAGGACTTACCCTGAACCCGGGCCACATCCCGCACCACCGCCTTGGCTGCCATGGTACCGAAGGTGATGATCTGGGAAACCGCATCGCGTCCATAGGTCCGGGCCACATAATCAATCACCCGGTCCCGGCCTTCCATACAGAAGTCAACGTCAAAGTCGGGCATCGACACCCGCTCAGGGTTCAGGAATCGCTCAAACAGCAGGTCGTATTTGATCGGGTCCAGATCGGTGATTTTCTGGGCATAGGCCACCAGTGATCCGGCACCGGAACCTCGTCCGGGGCCAACAGGAATATCATTATTTTTAGACCACTGGATAAAGTCCATAACGATCAGGAAGTACCCCGGGAATCCCATCTGCAAAATGGTGTTCAGCTCAAAGTCCAGTCGGTCCCGGTAGATTTTTTCGGTTTCCGGAAAGTCCGGTGCCGAAGTATCAAATAGAAATCCCAGTCGCTCCGTCAGGCCATCATGGGAAAATTCACGGAAAAACTGATCCATGGTTTTACCTTCTGGCACGGGATATTCCGGCAGAAAGTACTCACCCAGTTTGACATTAATAGAACAGCGCTGGGCAATGGCAACGGAGTTGGCCAGTGCTTCAGGAATATCCGCAAAGAGTTCAGCCATCTCCTGTTCAGACTTCAGGTACTGCTCTTCACTGTAGCGATGTTCCCGGCGGGGATCATCCAGAACCACACTTTCGCCGATGCAGACCCTGGACTCATGGGCTTCGAAATCATCCCGGGTCATAAACATCACATCATTGGTGGCCACCACCGGACAGTTGAATTCTGCCGCCAGAGTCACGGAACCATGAACGCACTCTTCATCCCCAGCCCGGTTGGTACGGTGCAGTTCCAGGTAGAAGCGATCAGGAAACGCCCCCATCCACTCCTGCAATAACTCACCCGCCAGCGACTTTTTGCCCGATAACAGTGCCCGGCCAATCTCACCTTCCCTGGCACCGGAAAGCGCAATCAGGCCCTCTGACTGAGCCATGATCCACTCCCGTTTAACCAGTGCTTTTTCATGGTGCTGATTTTCCATAAACGCCCGGGAGATCAGCTCGGTCAGATTGTGATAACCCTGCTCATCTATACACAGCAACACCAGACGGGACGGTGCATACTTGTCCGCCGGATTTTCCACCCAGAGGTCAGCGCCACAAATGGGCTTTATGCCTGCGCCCATGGCCCCCGAATAAAACTTCACCAGCGCACAGAGATTGGACTGGTCGGTCACCGCCACCGCCGGTATGCCAGAGCCGGAAATCGCGCTGATCAACGGTTTTATTCGCACCAGCCCGTCGCTGAGGGAAAACTCGGTATGCACCCGTAAGTGGATAAATTGTGCTGTCATGGGAGAAGGAGGTCCTGAATGGCAATCCGGTAATGATAATGAATCCTCTGATAAATACACCAATAAAAAATATTGCTTTATTGCAACCAACTACCGCGTTCATAGTCCTCAACCGCCGCATCCGGCGTGACCAGCTGGCCACCCAAAGGCCTGCCCCTTCAGGCAACAATGTTCCTTTAAAGTGTGCTGTCGTTGATCTGCACTTATTATTCTGGCGCTATAGATCTTGTCGAATGGAACCAAAAGATGGAAATTGACCAGCAAGCAGTGGTGAGTATTCACTGGATCGAACAATGTTTCTTTTTTTCAGGGCTTTGGCTGCCCTTATCATATCCACCGTTTCTTTATTTCCATGATCACGTCGGGCAGCGGCACGAGGTGACCTGGTGATCGAAAAAAACCACAGTCGAAATCTTTCCGCTTTTTTGTTTGGATCTGCACCATTGGCTAATAACAGTTGAACCATCTTATTGTTACCCAGCTTGGCGGCAAAATAGAGTGGCGTGGCCTTTTTTATAGTAGCCTGATCAACATCAGCACCCTTTTCAATCAGTTGCCGGGCCACCTCAACATGCCCTTTTTGTGCAGCAAAAGAGAGCGGCGTAGTGCCCTTGTTCGTCGCCAAATTGACCTTGGCCTCGTGGTCGAGCAGCAGTTGAACCACCTCAACATACCCTTTATCCGCTGCAAAACTGAGCGGCGTGAATCCGTCTGAAGTAGCCAGGTTAACATCAGCCCTTTTGTTGATCAGCAGCCGAACCACCTCAACATGCCCTTCTTCCGCTGCAAAACTGAGCGGCGTGAATCCGTCTGAAGTAGCCAGGTTAACATCAGCCCTTTTGTTGATCAGCAGCCGAACCACCTCAACATGCCCTTCTTCCGCTGCATAACTGATCGGCGTGGATCCGTCCAAGGAGGCCAGGTTAATATCAGCCCCATTATTGAGCAGCAACCGGACCACTTCAATATGTCCTTCCTTCGCAGCATAACTGAGCGGCGTCCAACCAACTTGAGTGACATAGTTAACATCAGCATTTTTGCTGATCAGCAGCTGGACCAGATCAACGTGCCTTTCAGTAACTGCAACAAACAGCAAGGAAACCATATCTTCGGTTTTTGCGCAGCGGTAATCTTTGCAAACGACAGCGGGGTCCTTTTGCAGTTCCCTTTTCAGGACATTGAGATCGCCGACCCTGCAAGCCGCCAACGGTGTGGGCTCATTGTAGGGATTGTCACAGTTTACTTCAGAAATGGCAGAATCAGATCCATCAAATCGCTGGTAGAAGAATCCGGAATGCCCGCTAATTGACTCCATAACTCCCCCCTTGGTCTGGTCAATGTTATTTCAGGAGTTGGATCAGACATTGAACAAGTAGTTCAACTGGAACCGTAAATAACTCAATGTTGTCTACCTGAGTTTTGATCTGGGTGTCTTGAAATGGGACTTTCCACCAAATTTTGAGCAGTTACTTATCCTCAATTTTTCGCAATCCTCGCTAAGTACGCTTAAATCCGACAGGATCCCGGGCATTTAGCAGTGACTCATAAATCGACTTAAAATTTACCGTATTCAGGAATTCCCTGGCAATGGTGGTTAATTCCTCAGATTTAAGCACCAGCGCATTGCCCGAGTTGTGTGCCTGCCTCAGATAACGGGCCTTAACAGATCTTTCAAGAGCAGAATTATTCTGTGTTTTAATCATCATGGCATACAGCTCTTCCGGTGAGGATACCTCATGGGCACCATATCTGTTGGAATATCTGCGTCCGACATCGGCCTCCAGAAAACAATAAGTTAAACGACTGCCCCTGGTTTTTGTCATATGATACAGGTAATAAATGAATGCCTGGTAAATAGCCTGTTTAACGACAGTTTCAGGGACACTTGAACGGTCATTACCAGACACACGGAGGGAATTTATAATTGGCATGTACCTTGCGAAGATTTCCTTGGTTTTTTTATTAATCTCTTCAGACTCTTTTTGATCTCGACTACCTTCCCGCTTCGCTGGAAGACGAACATTCCTGTGAGTTTTATTAGTATGTTTTCCGGATACTTTACAAACTTCAGCGCGATATTGATCGTATGTCAGATTAAATCTGAAGTTTTTTTCCATAACCTGCCATGGTTCTGATGAATAATGGGCTTCTACTTCATCCGCGATAACTGTGTAGGCCCACTCAGGCTTACCCAGTATAATAACCGGGCGAATGCCAGTCTTACTGGCGTTAAATTGTGGAAAAGCGGGTTTTCGCACCAACATTCGCTCAATGTCCGGAATGCCCTCAGGGTTGTTCGTCCAGGACAACTGTAAAGACGAACAGTCGATTTTTTCTTCCAGGAATGGCGAAACCCCATTAAAGCTTTGGGTTACGAAAAAATGATCGTTTCCTTTCAGTTCCCAATCGTAACGACTCAGCCAATTCTGGCTATTCCCCAACGGAGTCAGCAATGCTTTATACCAATGTTCCAGGTAACTGACGGTCTGAGCCTTCAATTCCTTTACAGTTTCCAGACGTACCATCAGGTCATGATACTTACCAGCTGGAACAATATTGCTAGGGTAACTTTGCGGGGGTCTTAGCCAACCCGCCTTGAATGCTTCAACGGCAAAATGAATGACTGGGGGGTGGGCTAAATTACTCTCTGTCAGTATATCCACCATTGAACCCAGCCAATCGTCATGATCTCCATAACGGTTGTGAACAACCGTTTTTGAGTAGAGCGCCTTGAGCAGCCCGGTCACCTGATCTTCACTACTGCTGGACAATATTTGACTCACCGCCTCAGACATCGGTTTATAGTAGGTAACGGTATGCCTACAAAACACCTTGCCAATCAACCGAGATTCCTCAAAGTTCAGTGTCTCTTTCTTTACCAGAATTGAGACTCCCAGAGAAAAACCGGTTAAGTCTTTGTCTTTCCAAAGCCTTTGTACCACCTCGCTGGTACCTGGCGTTTTATTTGGTAATGCACAGCCTGCCTCAAGGGCTTTGTGCAGATCTTCGACACTCCGACCATAAGCTTTGGCAAGGCGCTGCAGTTGCTCTGGATCAGCACTTTCCAGAAACGCCTTAATCTTCTTTGACTCGGTGCTGGAACCACTTCCCTGCCTGAAAGGCTGAAAGTCAGGTTCGATTCGTTTTACCTGTACAGGAGCGCCTCCGAGATCCTCTGACTTCCAGCTCATTCCGCCATCCAGTGAATACTCCGGATATAGGTGGTATTTACCGCTTACTGCGCGTGCAGGAATTCCAAAATAGCGGCAGAGCGCCACAAATATGGGCGTTCTGTGTTGACACTTGCCCTGTTGACGCCACAGCAGAAAGCGGAAAAAGCCTTCGCCACCTTCATACTTCTCTAAGCCCTTAAAATTTTTGCAATACTCTGCTATTGCAGCAATGCGATCTTTCAGGATCTTTGCCGACTGAATACAACGAATCTGTTCCTTTTGATTCTCTGCCATATCAGCTGCTGCAAAGCCGTTAAAGAATTCAGTTAATTGTAATTTCATGGGTTCAGAAACAGTGCAGTCTAACCTCGCGTCGCCAGATTGCTGCACTAAATCCAACGTTTCGACCGATGGTTTTTTACACGAACTTTCTGTCACTCTTTTTTCTACAACGTAATTAACTGTTATTTCCTGACCATCACCGACATTTGGAAAACGCACCATGTGAAGACCTGTATACCTGTCTTTTATCAACCGGTAATCCAGAGACGGTTTTATTCGGAAAGCCTGGATAGTTTCATCCGGGTTCAGACCTGGCAGGTAAAAATACTTATCCTTGTTTACCCGCAGGCAATGAACACCCAGACTCTGCTCGCTGCCCAGGGTTACTTCTCCATCAGGCAGAGTGGAAGGAAACACCAGCTCAAGACCGTGCGCCCCGGGGCTAAAACTGCGTAGTTCAACATTACCCTGATTATTCAAAGCCACATCAAAGACCTCCAGGCGATACATCCCGGGACTTTCACGAGAGGCAAAAATCTTTCTCTCCACCAACTGACGTAACGCTCTGTGTTCATAAGCGGTATCAACATCCAGATAATGAACCGTTTTGGCGGGTAGCTCTGCCTGATTATCAAGAGGCAGGGTATCGTTTGCACAGATAGTGGCAGCCTCTGTTTTGGCATTTTCCCGTGGTGCAGATTGAGCAGCTTCAGAGAGTGGCTTTCCCGGAGCGTTGTGTGTATCGCCACTATTGGCTGAAACAGCACCAGGATATTGTCCCTCAATTTTTGCCAGTTTATGTCCCACCGCTTCCGCGCCGGAACTGTGAGAATCTGACCTTTTTCTGCCACTGCCGGAATAGTGTCTGACGGGGTTTGATACTATCCGTGAAATTTTCTGCCAAAAGGCAGGCCACAAAAAAACCTTGTTGGCATCCCATGCACTTATCTGTTTGTCAGCTTCCCGGAAATATGGCTGGTTAATGGACATTTTCAGGGTTTGCTTTTGGGCATCCGTCAGGGTAAAAACAGTATTTGCCTCCACCCCAGTCTGATTAAACCTGTGATCAAACCAGCAGTGCTGCCAGTATCGATAAAGAGTCTGGGTCAGAATATCATCCGCATCTTTCGGTTTCGGGGAGAGACCCGAAGCCAGCCATTGGACCTGAGCCACACGCCTGATGATTTCCGTTCGGGCCTCTGCATCACTCAGGTCAGCCTTGATGTGTATTTCATGGTGCTGTTCATCAATATGGTTGAGATTGCTGCGACGTATCAACCAGGGGCGATCAGAGCCAGCCCTGGTGTGGTGAAACCAATTGCAAAGTACAGGATCAATCCCCCGCTGGCCAATGGGTACAGCCGATAATTCTGGCAATTTCTCCAGGGTTGCCCTGACTGCGATAAAATAAAGCTGATAGTGATGATTGATGTGTTGACGGAGCGCATTTTCGGTAAAGTCTCCATCTTTAATGACGGCCCTGGCCAGATTTTGTAAATCCAGCCCGGTGGGCTGCAAGGGCAGGCCTTGCTGTTGCAAACAGGCCCTCAGTTGACAGTGCCACTGTGTCAACAATTCAGCTGCGGACTTTCCCTCTGGCGTTTGTGGCAACACTTTTTCAACAATGGCCAGCAGTTCCGCCGGATTATATTGTCGGACAGGCAAATAGCGGAAACGTCCTTTGAGCGCTGGTGATAACGGTTTTCGGCCACTGTACCGGGGAGGATTGGTGGTGGCAAACAGGTGGAAACCCGGATGAGCATCACCGGCCAGAATAGCATTAAGTTCCCCCTCCAGGTGCTGGCTATCAATCAGATTCAATTCAGAAATGACTACGATGCCGCCATTGACTTTCGCCCGCTGGATGGCTTCGCACACTCTGTCCCAGGAGCAATCCCCGGCATTGCAATAAAATACCTCCGGCATGGATTCTCCCCGCTGTGCAACCTGCTGTTTGAAGCTTTCAAGCAACAGGTTCAGGGTAACATCCTTACCCCGCCCGGCAGGGCCTTCAATCAGGGTAGCCTGACGACCATGATGTTGTCGGACGTGATGATGCGCCTGCTGACATCGGCTTAAATCCTGACCAAGCCGTTGCACCAATTCACTGACCGCTGATCCGGAGGTATCAAATTCAGGCCGGGTTTGTAACGTCGCCCGGATAAAAGTGTTTCGTATACCCTCCAGGACCTGATTATGTACCAGGTCTCTCAAAGTGTTGTCTACCTGGTCACGGGCAGAAAACCAGAGTTCCAGTGCTGTCCTGGCATCCTGACTCACCCCGGGCATTTCTGAGCCCAGTACATCCTGAAAACTCTGCAAGATCAACCCATCCACCTGCTCACGGGTAACGCTGCCCTGTCTGTGCCTGGTGGCTAATGCACGATCCAGATACCAACCCACCCAGCTGCAGATATCGGTCAAATCCCTGGGGGTAAACTCATGTTCCGGCAGCAATTCCGGATAATATTGCCAAAGCACCATCACACGGTCACTGGCGCTGCGTACAATGTCGTCTGTTTGCGGTTCTGGCAAATACCTTTGTAACTGCCTTAGCAGAGCAGGTTCAACCACCCGGTCCCGGAGAAAAGCCCGATTTAAGGGAAGGTAGTATGCCCCGGGGAGTTTCTCCTTCAGCGCTGGGTCTAATTGGCGTCCGGCGTAATGGCCCGGATTACCGGTCACAATCACTCGGTGCTGAGCAGTCACCTTGACCGGGTGACCGTTAACATAGATGCACGGTGCCGGTTCCCATAAACCATTCAGTGAAGCCTGCAATCCGGTGTTGGCCAGATTGGCCTCATCCAGAACCACTGTAATATAATGACCTGCAGCGGCGGGTTGAGTATTGGCCCATTCCAGTAACGCCCGGTCTTGTAATGCCATATAACGGTCACCACCAGCCCCGGTGCCGGTATGTTCCCGCCATTGCCAGCGTTTCATCAGGGTCTGTTCGCTGTCGCAGGGGCCCAGAGACATCAGCGAAGCCAATCCGGACGCCTCGGCAGTTTTGGCGGCAAAATAACTTTTACCAGTCCCGGTTTCTCCCTGCAGGAAAATGACGGGGGAATCCTCAAGCCGGTCATGGAGCCTGGATAAACGACGAAGTTCCCGATCCTTCTGGTTAACCGAACTGTAAAAAAGATCATGGGCCAGCGCCTGAAGTGGAGCCTGAGCGCAACCTTGCCATTCAAGTGATTGCACCAATAGGTGCTCCAGGCGTGAAATACGCTCTGGGTCACTATTTCTGGATACGCTCTCCTGGCTAACACGATAACAATCCATCGCCAGAGTATGAATGACATCAGATCGAGTCTGTGCTGAATGTGGACGTAACTGCCAGCCAGAAGCCAGCGCATCTTCCAACCGCCTGATCTGATTTTCTGGCCTGATTGCTAACTGTTGGTACTGCTCTGCCTGCAGTGGGTCAACCTGCAGCTGAAAAGCCACCGAACTTCGCTGCATCCGGGGCGTTTGCGCGACAATCAAGGCACAGAGGCAATCCATACATTCGTTGGACATGCAAGCTTGAAATGGATATTCATAGGACAGGTTCAGTTGTTCAAATACAGTATTGGCAAATACAGTCGGGCCAAAAGCCCTGGCCAGTTGCCACACATTGAGGCGGACAAAACTCCTGTCCAACGGCTGGGCACTGTTAATGACAGCATTCAAACGATCAGGATCCACCCAGGCAGTGTGCGCTGTATCCGGCAATAGCTGTCTGCAAGCCACCTTCATAAAATCACGAACTGACCGATTCTGCCGGGTGCCATGGCTGAATACGCTATCGATGGCTTTGCGCCAATGGCAGGGTTGCAGATGCGGTGCATGGTCAACCTGCTGTGCCCGCCGGGCAGCCAATATCAGATTATTCAACAACCCTTCTGTGATTTCAGGCAATGGATGACAAAGGGTGGCAGGTACGGTTTTAAAAGCTTCGCAGAGTTGCCCGAGCGCCTGTTCCGGGAGTTCAGTCCGGGACATACCATGATGTTCCGCGGTGATATTCCAGATATCTACCGGTGGACACAACTCTGCAGCGGCGATCATTGCGCTCCATACCGGGGATGGGCTTTGGGCAAGCTCAGGCCAGAGTACTGTGATACAGGCTTTCGGGTAAGCCTGTAATATGCCGTTAACCAGCAGGGGTTGGCCAGATACCAGAGGCTCAAGCAGCTGCTGAAGCTTTGGATTACTCTCCAGCCCCCGGAATACCACAGGCTTGCCCGTGGTCAAAGCTGCCTGCAAGCCGCTCTGACAGCGGCCAAAATACGCCTTTTGCTCCGAAGTGATAAAGATATTGTCAAACAACTGGCTGAAGCCGGTCTGGCTATTGATCTGTATCACCAGGGGAATTTCCTGATGGCCATTAATCCAGTGATTTGCCTGGGCACTGTGCTGATAAGTCACTGTGTTAACGGGGGCGTAATCCCCGTTATTATCTTTACCGCCAATACTGCTGGCCAGTTCGGGTTGCCCGGCTTTTTCTGTCAGCCCAAGTGATTGCGGTTGCCGCTGCGAATGAGCGACCTGAAGCTTCGGTTTTACCCCTGTGGTCTGGTGGATATTCTGCAGTGCACCCAGCAACAGAAACCAGAGCGCTTCACTGAGAGGTGAAGTGACTGTCACCACGTCACCGGCCTTCACCTGGTCCAGCAAGCTGGTGTTAGGAACCGCAAAACCCTCCTGCCCGATACTGATTGGCCCCAACCATTCCAAAATATTGCCATGGTTAATAATCAATGGGTTTTGTGGCTCGTTACTGGCAAGTCTTGCATCCCCAGAGTTAGCCATGATTTGCAACAGCGATAGCAGCTCGCCATCTCCCACCGGCATCCGGTAAAACTGAATATCTTCTGGCAGAATACAGACAGCACCGTTGCTCTCATAACGCTTTTGCGCCAGCAGTTGGCGAATGGTCTGTTCAAATGCCAGATTACTCCAGTCGGCTCCTTTAAGAATCACCCGCTGCCCGGTTTTCAATTGCTCAAATTTGCCTGGCAGGTGCCGGATACGCCCCTGCTTATCCACCCCGGGTCCACCAAAAAACAGCTGTCGCCAATTACTGTGCAAATAACAGTGGATAATAACGGTATTGCCATCATCCATCGCACTGTCCGGGGGAAGTTCAGCCAATACCGGTGACACATCACCGATGTCCATTGTCTGGTGATTGCTATTGTCTGCGTCAAACTGCCAGGTATTGCCCGGTCGATTAATTCGTCGCCAGAAATCCGCACCCGGTGCTTCGTCACTTTTCCCCACCATCGCCAACTGCTCATGACTGGCCAATACCAGCAGCGAAACATGTCCACCCAGAGCACGTTTTTTCTGAGTGACCTGGTCAAACAGACAAGGATTATCCGGATCCAGCAAATCATTAAGTTTTGGCAGCTCGTCACTGGTGAGCATTCGGATATCGATAACCAGGGTCAAAGGCTCGTTATTTTCAAATAGCTTGCCCGGTTTCAGCGAGTGATGACCGGTCCCGGAAATACTCAAGCGGCTGAGCAGGTTCCCCTGCGAGAGATCATCGGGGTGAGAAAGAATGACTACGTCTTGCTGCTCATCATGGGTTTGCGCAAATAAAAGATGTCGAACCTGATTATTATTAACGACAAAACGAAAATCAAAGGAATGTGAAAACCTCAGGTTTGGTGAAACCTGTAAGCATACAGTTCTCGCATTGTCAGACAGCGGAATCCGGGGTGACGTTAAATGCAGCCTGGATTGTACTTCAACGCACATATCCACTGGCTTTAACGGTTGCTTCAATTTTGCCTTTTTGGCCGACAAGTTACGCTCTGATCCCAATTGTACATTGTTTCCACTATTTTGAATGTTCATAGATCCCGCCACTCCATTAACCTTCAGGTTCTTTTTGGATTACAGACTGCTGAACTATTCTTTACAGAAAAAAACACCCGGTATCAGAAATGACACCTTTCAAGAAATACTGCGTTAGAACTGAAAATTGTCAGGTAGTTTAGAACACAAATAGCTGACCACGGTTTAGTTCAGGCTATGTGTTGATAAAGCCCGGTGGATCGATATTCGATTTAAAAGGCAGTTCACGATCGGAACCTGAAGGGGAAGCTTACGACTGGGAACATTTCAATCACACGATTAACGGGTTCTCAATGCCAGTAGGCTGCTGGAC
>NZ_JBLYNS010000085.1:0-22429 GCF_049310205.1 Endozoicomonas sp. ALC013
AAGCAGCAGCAAGAGGAATAAAAGGCATGGCATCCTGACAACAACATGATGCTGGAAGTATTAGAAAGCAATCTTCCAAATAACTGAAATCCGGCTAAGCCAAAACTCCCCCATCAAGGGGCTTTGAATAATTTACCCCGAAGTCGGACTCCGGGGTAAAAGATTAACAGTCAGCGCTTAAAGAGATAACACTTTTTCCCCACGGGAAATACCGGTCACCCCACTTCGCACAACTTCCAGCACCTGTGCCTGACCAATGGCTTCAATAAAGGCATCCAGCTTTTCACCGGTTCCGGTCAGCTGGATGGTGTAGACAGAGCTGGTCACATCGACGATCTGACCACGGAAAATATCCGCTGTCCGTTTTACCTCAGCACGCAGTGGCCCACCGGCACGCACCTTGATCAGCATCATCTCCCGCTCAATATGAGCACCTTCGGTCAGGTCCACCAGTTTTACCACATCCACCAGCTTGTTCAGCTGTTTGGTAATCTGCTCAACGACCTGGGGATTGCCCTCCGTGGTCAGCGTCAGGCGGGACAGTGTCTTGTCCTCCGTTGGTGCAACATTCAATGTTTCAATGTTGTAATTACGCTGGGAGAAAAGCCCGACAATACGCGACAGTGCACCGGGTTCGTTCTCAACCAGGACAGAGATAATCCGTTTCATCAGGTCCTCTCCGTTTTGCTGAGCCACATATCGGCCATATTGCCGTCCTTGATCTGCATGGGGTAAACATGCTCACTGGTATCCACCTGGATATCCATAAAGACCAGTCGGTCTTTAAGCGAGAACGCTTCCTCCATGGCCGACGTCAGCCTGGCCGGATCGGTAATTCTCATGCCCACATGCCCGTAGGACTCCGCCAGTTTGACAAAGTCTGGCAGTGAATCCATGTAAGAATGGGAATAACGACTGTCATACTGCATATCTTGCCACTGTCGTACCATGCCCAGTGCCTGATTGTTCAGGTTGATGATTTTCACATTCAAATCATATTGCAGACAGGTAGAGAGCTCCTGAATATTCATCTGAATACTGCCCTCACCGGTGACACAGGCCACATGGCTGTCCGGGAATGACAGTTTTATTCCCATCGCGGCAGGCAGACCAAAGCCCATGGTTCCCAGGCCTCCGGAGTTAATCCAGCGGTTGGGCTTATCAAATGGATAATACTGGGCAGCAAACATCTGGTGCTGACCAACATCGGACGTGATGTAGGTGTCTTCACCCCGGGTTACTTCATACAGTGTTTCTATAACCTGCTGAGGCTTGAGAATAGTGCCGTCACCCTTGTCGTAAGGGAACAGGCCACCACGACCTTCACGCCATTCATTGATCTGACGCCACCAGCTATCGAGCGCTTCCTGACCAATACGGGTATCGGTCTCTTTTATCTGACGGATCATGGTGTCCAGTACCGCATCCACTGGCCCGACAATCGGCACATCCGCCGGTATATTCTTGGAGATACTGGCCGGATCAATATCAATATGAATGATCCTGGCATCCGGGCAGAACTTTGATGTGTTATTGGTCACCCGGTCATCAAAACGGACGCCCACTGCCAGAATCAGGTCCGCATTGTGCATCGCCTGGTTCGCGCAGTAACTGCCATGCATACCGAGCATACCGACAAACTGATGGTCCGAACCAGGGTAGGCACCCAGGCCCATCAGAGTATTCGTCACCGGTACATTCAATGTTTTCGCCAGCGCTGTGAGTTGTTCAGACGCCTTGCCCAAAATAACACCGCCACCGGCATAGATAATGGGTTTTTTAGCCTCTGCCAGCAGTTCAACCGCTTTGCGAATCTGGCCATTGTGACCTTTAACCGGTGGGTTATAGGAACGCAGCCGTACCTTTTGCGGGTAACTGTATTGGTACTTTTTGCCCGGGTCAGTAATATCCTTGGGGATATCAACCACAACAGGCCCCGGGCGACCGGTCTGTGCCAGATGGAAGGCTTTCTTGATGACCTCTGGAATATCTTCAGCCCGCTTGACCAGGAAGCTGTGTTTTACGATGGGTCTGGAAATACCCACCATATCCACTTCCTGAAACATATCACTGCCAATAAAGGCAGACGGCACCTGACCGGAAAGCACCACCATGGGGATCGAGTCCATGTAGGCAGTGGCAATACCGGTAATGGTATTCGTTGCCCCCGGACCAGAGGTTACCAGGGCCACACCCGGCTTGCCGGTTGCTCTTGCGTAACCGTCTGCCATATGGGTGGCAGCCTGTTCATGACGTACCAGGATATGGGTAATCGCCTTCTGCCGGAAAATAGCGTCATAGACGTGCAGCAGAGCCCCCCCCGGGTACCCGTATATATACTCGACTCCCTCATCTGCCAGTGATCGGACCACCATGTCCGCGCCGGATAATAGCTCCACTTGCTAACCCTCGGCTTTATTTGGAATGAATTTTTATATCGCCCCGAATTGCTGGCGCTATTAACATCTTCTGCCGCTGAATATCCCGACTCAATGCCAACAGTCCCTGAAACAGAGCGTGTTAGAAATTGGCGAACACGAAAAGGCATCTCTTAACGATCAGCCTTCACCAACAAGTGCAGCTCCGGGCTGCATGAGACTCACAATTCTGGCTTGCAGAAATGCTACATTCCTGTGCGGGTAGGAGCAGTGCACCAACAAATGATCTCAGCACAAGATCGAGAAGTCGGTACACTAAGGAACACTCTTATCTGAGCCGCAGATAAGCGGCATCAAATTGTCGCATAATTCCCAACGCAGCTTCTTGGGCGGCTTCAGGAGGTGCCATTTTTGACTTTCAGCAGCCATCCGTCAATACAAATACGGATTTTGCCTCGATGAACACGAATTTTTTTGTCACAGAAAGACGATAAATGACTAATGCAATAATGGAGAGTACGAGGTTATCGACGATTCCCGTCGTCGGGAGGAGCTCCTGTATCCATAGTCGTGCAGGTTTTTACCTTGTTTCTGAGTCACCAGGGTTTGACCGGTAAGGCTTTAGAAAATCGCTTAATATTGATAATTTTTCATCGTTGTCACTGCTGCTGCATTCTACGATTTCAGATAGCCTGCTGAGGGTATCGCAGTGATGCCTGGCAATCCTGTCAGATATATATTTCTGAACATTGACACTTAAGTCAGCTGGCTCAAAAGGTGACCCGTGTTGTTTGGATATCAGAACATACCTGTCATCCACCAGAGTCTGTGGAACGGTGGCACCGAAGAAACCCGAAGGATGCCAGCGGTTGCCATCCGAATACTCGAATATCATGTCATCAACATCGCGATCAAGGTCAGAACTGGACATCAAGTGGTTAAGTATCCACTCATTCACTTTTGGATTTGCAACAAAATAGATCTGCCTCTGGAGCTCGCAATCGTCGTCGCGCTTGTGACAAGTATCTGAGGAATCAACCATACTGCACATCTTCACAGCACTGGACAACTCTTCTTCAGAAAACCCATCCTGACGCATAAGGTTTTGTGCATATTCAGTGAATTGAACGCTTTTTACCCCATCAGCAGCGCTTCTGCTGGCATGGTAAACAATACACTTTGCATCGTCTGATAACTGCCGTTTAACTTGCTGGCTTATGTCATCGCTCAGTTTTATGTGTGCAGGTAATGAAGCCTCCCTGGGCCATAAAGTACTGGTTGTCGGAACCGTATCTCTGATGTGATTTTGCTCACGTAATTGAGACTGCACTGCTGCAACTGGCACTTGATAGACAGCTCTTGGTCCAACGGTAGCCGGGGAAACAGGGTGAGAATTACCGTCATTAGCAGGGAAACTGACGTCCGGTGTAAAAGGCCCAGTCAGATCAGCGAGATTCATAGACGTTAAACTCTCGGGGTTGCACGGGAATTACTGACTCAGACAGCCATTTTTGATGAACGTTCCTGCCCCGGGGAAAGAGAACTGCCGATACCTGTAGTGTAAAGGTGCATCACAACGATTTGTCCATGTACGTCACAGGCTGGCCAATCAAAACAGGCCAATATATCTGCTCACCCACTGCCAAATCCTGCCGATTTTAAACAGTTAATGTGTTGGCTCACGAACATTGGTCATGGAAAAGGCTACAGGGAAATGATGGCTCATCTTCAACGGTCAGGATTGATTCGCCGTAAAACCAGGTACCTCAAAGCAATCATGGCTGGCTGGAGAGCAGCAAGAGCAGGTTGGCAGGCAGCCCGGGAAAAGTACTCGCAGCATTATCCTGAGCATGGCAGATCGACCACCGCTCGCAAGGCATCAGGAGGGACATTTTCCCGGTATCTGAAACGTCGTGATGGCCAGTCACTTATCAGGCCTCTGAACTCAACGACGATGCCACATGAGCAATTCGAAAAGTATGAGAGGGAGCTACTGGCTGCCCTCAATGTAGAAGAGCAGCCTGAAACCCGAAATATTGCCATTTCCGGAGCCATTGGTGTCGGCAAAAGCGCGTTTGTTCATGCATTCACCGAGCGTAATCCACAATTCAAGTACACCCGGATTTTTTTGCCACCGCTATCCGAAATCAATCCCCCCATTACTGGGGATAGCAATGAAAATGAGAAAGAATTATTAGAGCAACTTCTGTGCAGCATCACAGGCAAATTACCCGATGACATTAAGGCGCTGCAGCATAAACCCAAAGGCTGGAAAAAAGTCATTGGCGCGCTTCTGGCCTTATCGACCAGCTATTCCATTGCAACACTGGGCTATCTCAGCGGTAGTCTGGGCATTGATCAAAGTACAACGGTCAAAGCACTCCATCTGTATTTACCTGACCCGATGCTAGCCTTTGCCAAAAAGTATGCCCCATTATTAGCTGAACTCTCCTTATTCCTGGTGGGAACACTGGTCGTACTGTATCTATTTACGGGGTTACTGAAAACAGGCCAGAGAAAGAGGCGAACCCGGCTGGAGAACCGTGCAGACCGATCAGATGTCAGTCATTATCTCCATCAAATCAATCATGCCTTTAACCACGGCAGGTATGATGTGGTCATTGTTGAGAACCTGACAAGCCCTTCCCAGCAGACAGCATTGGAAACACTGTATTGTGTCAATGGCTACCTGAATGGCTCAGGCCATATTAAACAACCCGTCTATTTTATCTATCTCCTGGCGGACGAAATACTGACAGCTAGCGAACGTACCCGGTTTTTTGACCTGGTGGTTCCCATTATTCCCGCTCCCAATGCTGAACATACCGGCCCGGAACTGTATAAGCGGCTGAAAACCATCAATAGCCGTGGGATGGATAAAGCATTAATTTACAATGTTGCAAGCGCCATTGGCGACATGAAACTGATGACCAATATCGTTAATGAGTTTCATATTTACCTGGATCAGTTATCCACGGATTTTAAAGCGCCGAATAACAACAAGCTGTTTGCCATGGTCGTTATTAAGAATCTTTATCCCAAAGAGCATGCAGAATTAACCGATGGTATGGGGCTCTTTTGGACGGTGTTCCATGACAATAAACTACCTGGTAAAACGGTGGCCGAAACGCTACGGCAAGGCTTTATGGCGGATTCAGTGTTAAGAGCGCTGACTGAAGAACGCTTTGGCCCTTTACTTTACTTACTTATGAATGGGTATTTTGCTGAAGATTACCGGGACTATCTGTTTTATTTCTATCCAGATACTCCTTTCAATGGATATCCCATAGCTTCATGGCAACCGGCCACGCCCCTCCCACAATCCCTTGAGCATCAGGCGAGTAATTTCAGCCAGAAAAGCACTAACCAGAACAGCGGAGAGTATCTCAACGGCTACCTGCCCAATGACTTTCAAGTGGCCACACAGTGGCAAGTAAGCGAAGCTCTGGAAGTCTGGCAACATCGGGAGCTTGAGGCGAAAGAATACAGTTTACCAGACAGCAACGAAATCCATGATGCAACGTTGAACCAGCTACTCTCTGCATTCACTGACTTTTACCTTGAGCAACTGAACCTCACACATTTATCCCCAAGCCGGATTGAGATCATTATTCAGCACCCCAAGTGTCGGTTCTCATTGAAAAGCCTTGAGTGGCTGGCAAAAAGTGACAACCAGTTTAAGACAGACACCACCTATTACTACCTGCTACGTTTCTGGAACGAATATAAAACCAATGCCGTGAGTACCGCTCAATTAACGGTTAATACCATTGTAAAATTATTATCCGGCAGCGAAATCAATATTGATGATAAGTTATGGCTCTGCAACCTGTTAAACCATGAAAATGAAATTGATAGCCGTATATTGGCTGCAATGCTTGCACCCATCACCTCACAGCCTGCCGAAAGCTTTACCATGAAAATCAGATTTGGCCGACTTGAAATGCTTATGGCAACCGCCAGAACACTACCGGAAAAGATTCGTTTACTGTCACAGCAGGTAAAATACCTATCCAGACAAGAGGTGTTAACACTGCTTTCACAGTTGGATATTGATGGTACCGGTCAACTTATGAAAGAAAATAACCACTTCTCACTATCCGGTACACAGGAGAATATTGAATTAATAAACGCGTTTAAGTGAGATTATCCTGTAGAGGCAGTTTTGGATAAAAAGATAAAAAATCTCGGGCATATATAAGATAGGGTATAAATAACCTGAAATTTAGATGAATTACCTTATCTTCCTGAATTTACATCAACAAGGAGAAACTACCGGTGAAAATATTGGTCTAAATAATGCTTTAATGACCTTTTAGAGGTAGCTATGGATTCTTCTGTTACTGGTTCAGTCCCCATCTTATATACACAACAAAGTCAATCAGTTGGTATTTCTTCTGCCGCAAGCTCAGAGCCAGAAGTTTCAAGATCACGGGAAACATTACTACCACCTCCTGATGCATTTAATTCAGAGCAGGTGCCAGATGACAAAAAAGCAGCTGACCGCACGATTCATCCACAACCGGAAGGGGAAGCCAGACCTCAACTGGCCGGTGCTGATAGTATGTCCTCCGTATTAGATTCATTTTCTAATATTGCAACAACATTACCAGCGGCAATATCAGCTCATGACCCGAATATCAGTGATTCTCAGCCAGAGGACAAACCACAAGCCCTGCAAACCTCACAGGCAGAACCTTCAACGGAAGCGTCAGAAATGGTTCCACAAGAGCATCAACCAGTCAGAGGCCGTACAGCTGCTATAGCCGACTTTTTTCGCAGCTGTTGTGGTATT
This sequence comes from Endozoicomonas sp. ALC013, assembly GCF_049310205.1. Lineage (NCBI taxonomy): Bacteria > Pseudomonadati > Pseudomonadota > Gammaproteobacteria > Oceanospirillales > Endozoicomonadaceae > Endozoicomonas > Endozoicomonas sp. ALC013. Next base: position 7,174 of record NZ_JBLYNS010000085.1, read on the forward strand.
CGGGATCGACATGCCAGTCATCCGCCACCAAGATCCGGCACCTGAATAACCAGCACTTGCCTGCAGATTCCATAAGCCATTGACCTGCGACAGGCAGGTCAACTCATTAATCGATCAAACTGCTCAATAATCAGCAGCAGCTTTTCACTTTCCAGCCGTTCAAGGGGCAACGCCTCCTCTGCATAGGACTTGATATTTGAACCCTTTGGCAGAGTGCCGCCCCCATCCATGATAGCCCTGACGCGGGGAACAAATATCCACTGCAACCACTGGCTGAATGCCATGGTATCCATACAAAAAGGTGTGGTGCTGTTCATGGCTTCAACCGACGGAGGCATGGGAAGCCAGACATCCTGCCTGCGCAGCTCTGACTCCATAGCGTCCAGCAAAACAATAACTTCTTCAGACATATCAGCTATTCAACGCACTTAACAAATGAGTGATTTTTCGTTCCAGCATAAAGCCCGGTCCCAGACTTAATGCTCTCTCAGCCAGTTGCCGGGACTGGGCAACATGCCCCTGATCCTGACGCAGCAGGGCCAGCTGGTAATAAACGTCCGGAGCCGTTGGGCCAATGCGCATCGCCCGTCCAAGTGCACTCTCGGCCTCATCAAACCTGCCAGCTTCCCGGGCATTCCAGGCCTGGTGCAATAATGTGCCCAGTGCATCCTGACGCTGTTCATAGGGTGATGATGCCACTCCAGGCTGTTCTTTCTGTATCAATACTGGCGTAGAGCAACCCGTCAGAACTGCGGCCAACAACAGCGCAACGAAAAGCCAGGGTGGAAAAGATACCACTTTGCCACACCACTCACAGATGGTGTCATACTTCATTCAAACCACCCTTTGATTTTGTCAAACAGAGAATCCTTCACATCAGCCTTGCAACCGGCATAGGCCTTTGGCTCAGAACCCTTGATATAGGGCAATGGTTTAGCGCCCTGACAATAGCGATGACTGCGACCATTTGCCGATGGATTTACCCAGACGCTGGTCACATTGCTGGCTCCCAGGGATTTTACCGATTGCATCGGCACATTCGACATAAAGTTACCCCAGATTTTCAAAGCACCACTGCTGCCAGTGAGTTTTGTCGGGCTGTTGTCGTCGTGGCCAATCCAGGTCACTGCCACCAGATCACCGGAGTAACCGGCAAACCAGCTATCCCGGAGATCATTGGTGGTGCCTGTTTTACCGCCCAGGGCAATACCCGGCTCAACATACTGATATACGCCGCGTCCCGTACCGTCAGCCATTACCATACCCAAAGCGGTACGCAGCAGTTCCATTGGCCCCGGCTGAAAAGCCCGCTCGACAGAAATACTGTACCGGCTGAGTGGCTTGCCCTGGCTGTCTACCACCGCATCGATCGCCCGCAACGGCATACGAAAGCCACCACTGGCGATGGTTTGGTACATCTTGGCAACCTCAATCGGTGCCATGGATGGAGAGCCAAGCAAGACCGAAGGATAAGGTGGTAACTCCTGCCCGATACCCAGCCTCTTAAGCGTATCCAGGACCGATGACAAACCAACCGCCATCCCGGTATTGGCTGCCGCCTGATTATAGGATTTCGCCAGCGCCAGATAGAGTGGCACCTGACCATGGGATTCACGGCTGTAATTCTGAGGTTCCCAGTAACCGCCACGACCATCACTGATTTTCACTGGTGTATCATGGACAGGCGTCGTTAATGTGTACTGACCGGGCCGTTCAAGCGCGGTTAGATAGATTGCCGGCTTCAACAGGGAGCCAACCGGTCTGCGTGCCTCAAGGGCACGGTTAAATCCGGCATACCCGGGGTTTCGATCGCCCACAACGGCAAGAAGATCCCCGGTCTGGGCAGAGCTAACCACCATGGCACCCTGAAGCTGATTGTCCTTACCCAGAGTCGTTAACGTGCTGGTAACACTGTTCTGGGCCTCCCGCTGAATCACCGGGTCCAGGTTGGTGAAAATTCTCAGCCCCTCAGAGGTCAAGTCCTTCTCATCATAATCCTTGCGCAGCTGCTCTTTCACCATATCGATATAGGCAGGAAAATCGTTGGTACTGACCAGTTCCCGACTGACAACGCCCAATGGCAACTTTTTAGAGCGTTCAACTTCGGCAACAGGCACGATGGATCGCTCAGCCAGGACATCCAGCACAAGGTTTCGTCTCGCCAGAGCGCGTTCAGGGTATCGCCTTGGATCGTACCAGGAGGGCCCTTTGACCATAGCCACCAGCAAGGCCGTGCGGGCCAGATTCAATTCCTTGAGAGGCTGGGCAAAGTAAAACTGGCTGGCCAGGCCAAAACCATGAATGGCCCGACGCCCGTGCTGCCCCAGGTAAACCTCATTTAAATAGGTTTCAAGAATCTCCTCTTTGCCGTAATGCAGCTCAAGCAGCAGTGCCATAATGGCTTCTTTACCTTTACGAACCAGAGTGCGCTCATTGGTCAGAAAGAAGTTTTTCACCAACTGCTGGGTAATGGTACTCCCCCCCTGAACAACCCCTCCGGCTTTCAGGTTGGCCACCATGGCCCGGGCAATGGAGGTGGGTGAGATCCCGACATGGTCGTAATAGTCCCGGTCTTCAATGGCCAGCAGGGCAGGAATCAGATACCGGGGAGTCTGGGCGGTCCGAATCAGCAGGCGGTCTTCATAACTGGCCGGATAAATACCACCAATGGGCTGTGGATCAAGCCTTAACAGTGGCAGGTTTTGACCATCCCGGTCCGCGAGGCGAATCACCTCATTGCCTTGAAAGTCAACCTGCACATAGCGCGGTGGTTCAGCACCATCGGGAAAGTGAAACCCCCGGCTATAAATAACGAACTGACTGCCATTGCGGGCAAACGTACCTGGTCGTGCCACATCACGCACCGCCTGATAGCCCTGACGCCTGAGCTGGGACTGGAGATCACCGGGGGTTATCAGCTTGCCTTTATACAATTCAACAGGACGGGCAAATACCTTGGCCGGTATCGCCCACTTTTTCCCTTCAAACTGTTTAGTGACTACGGCATCCAGATAGACAGCGTAAGCACAAACCAGAACCACCAGCGTCAAGCCCAGCTTGAGCAGGATAGATTTCCACGGTACCGGATTGTCCTGCCTTTGCTTAGAGGATGACCGGGTCTTTTTGGCGGGCCTGCCTTTTTTAGTCGTCGATTTTTTTACCATGATGGCGATTATACGCTGGAGCCTGTTGTTGATCTTGTTCGGAAAACGAAAGTGATCGGGAAATGTCTATATTGTTTCCCTTCAGGAGGTATTTTGGTATCGAAAATGACGATTGATTAGCAAAGGCGGAACCCACGTCGCTTACCGTGAATAAAAAGTTGCTTTATCAGCCATCTGGTTGCCAGTACATGGTTTCAATTTGATGGGTTCCTTCTTCCAATGACTCCCAAGCTCCGTTCGTCCTGAGCGGAGATTGTACACATCACACTCATCGAAATGATGCACTGGAAAGTCCCAACAAGGCGTCAAAACACCATTGCGTCAGTAATAACTGATAACTCTATGGGAGGACTTCAAAAGTCTGGTCTATTCTTAAGGGAAAATGACTTCTGAGTTTTTAATAATCATGCTGTCTCTGGTACGGACGCTAGAGTTGAGTTAGGGATCCAGTACATGGCAACTGATCTGATCGAATTAAAAAACCTTGGCAAAACATCCGTACAATGGTTAAACGCTGTAGGCATCAGAACGCTCGAACAACTCCATGACGTAGGCTCTGTTGCAGCCTACTGCAAGGTTCGTGACCGTGGCTTTAAAGTTTCCAAGGTATTGCTTTACGCACTTGAAGGAGCCCTTATTGGTGCGCACTGGAATGACCTGGACCCGGATTACAAGGCCCGTCTGTTAGAGGCAGTAGAAGACAGTCCTCCACCACCCTGACACCTCCCTCGCAAAAGTTTGACGCTATTCACACCCGGCTGCAGACAGGACACTCCGGATCTGCCTGCAGCCCCACGGTCTGCCATTCCATGGTCATCGCGTCAAAAATCATCAAACGACCGTTCAATGTTTTGCCAAATCCGGCAACCAGTTTGATGGCTTCCAATGCCTGCATTGTGCCTATCATTCCGACCACTGGCCCAAGAATTCCCGATTCAGAACAGCTGAGATTTTCATTGCTCTGCTCATCGTATAGACACCGGTAACAGGGTGCACCTGGCTGACGACGATCATAAACTGTCAGCTGGCCGTTAAGCCTGATGGCGGCACCACTGACCAGGGGAACAGAGGCCCTGACACAGGCAGCATTGATGGCAAACCGACTGGTAAAGTTATCGGTACAATCCAGAACCACAGTCGCTTTTCTCACCTGCTCTGACAGGCCTTCACCTGCCAGACATCCATGGATGGTCTCAATCTGAATACTGTCATTGACTGCCAACAGCCGGGCCTGTGCAGCGGAGACTTTTGCAGCCCCCAGATCATCGGCACAATAAAGGGACTGCCGCTGAAGGTTGCTGGTATCCACCGTATCCGGGTCAACCAGCATCATGTGTCCCACGCCTGCTGCGGCCAGATACTGAGCTGCCGGACAGCCCAGCCCACCCAGGCCAAGAATTAAAACGCTTGATGACAGCAACCGTTCCTGCCCTTCGATATCAACCTGGGGAAGCATAATTTGTCGGCTATAGCGGAGTAACTGCTCATCATTCATGGGTGGTTGCTGTCCTTATAAAAAATAGCTTGAAAGATAGGCTGCCTGTAACCATCAGGAAATCCGGCACTTAAGTGAAGTATAAGGAGAGCATCAATCCGATAACACACCCACTGCTGTCTCTTGGCAGCAGGTGGTTGGTAACAGGTAATGACTTCAGATGCGGGGATCAGCTTGCCCGGAAGCAATCAGGACTCTGACTCAATAAACTCACCATAGGCTTCTGCATCCATCAGATCACCGAGTTCACCATCATCATCAAGTTTCATCTTGAAGAACCAGCCATCATTATAAGGATCACTGTTGACAGTTTCCGGAGCGTCTTCAAGAATGCCATTAACGTCAATCACTTCACCCGTCAATGGCACATAGATCTCTGAGGCAGCTTTTACAGACTCTACAGCGCCGGCCTCATCACCTGCAGCGAGCAAAGCACCCTGCTCAGGCAGTTCAACAAAAACCACGTCCCCCAGGGCTTCCTGGGCATGATCTGTAATACCAATAGTGACGGTACCATCTTCCTCCAACCTGACCCATTCATGGGAACGCAGATACCGTAACTCAGAAGGTATATTGCTCATCTATTTTTCCTCGGTTGACTCTCAGTAAAGCTAACGCTGTTTATTGGCTCATGACTGTCAAAGAGCTCAGGGCTGTCTAAGAGCTCATCGCTGACTGGCACGAGCATTCTAACTAGTTTAGTGGGAAGTTTACATAGCACCATCCCGGTTAACGACCTGAATAGAACATACCTCTGAATTTTTTGAGCTGACTACCCTGTATACAAAACTCAACAGCCTGTGCAACACTGAAAAGTTATAAGACATGGCTAAGAAGCCCGAAGTGTGCCGTGGGCCTGATGTTGCGCCAACATGGCACGGATTAATAGTAAATCAAGTGATAAGGTTCAGAGTCCAATGTCACTATCCAATGCCTGCCGATGTAATGAACAGTTGCTGTCTGATTTGATTCAGGTTATTGAAAGACTTCCTGCAAATACTTGTCAGAAAGCTGTCGCTCCTGACAGTGCTCAAACCATAGGCGCTCATGTACGTCATATCATTGAGTTTTATCAGTGTTTTTTATCCGGTCTGGATAGTAGATACATTAACTACGACAACAGGGACAGAGACCCGGAATGTGAGAGGAATGTCGCTTCTGCAGTAGGCGCTTTGCTGAGTATCAAGAAGCGGCTGGTAAAGTTGACAAAGAATGCATCGGGTGAGATCCATCTCACACTCAATGCCTGCATTGATACCAATGGAACTGTCGTTAAGACGGAAACATCGGTCATTCGTGAGCTGTTATTTTTGCAATGTCACACCACGCACCATTTGGCCATCATCAACTTGCTGCTGCAACTGTCAGGCCACCCCCCCCAAAAAAATTTCGGCGTTGCCACCTCAACACTGATTTATCAAAAACAGCAGGAAACATCCTCTGAAAACTAAACTGCCGTTCTACGATACTTCAGACAACCGCAGCAACACTCAGTTCATTTCTGGCCAATTCTTATCCGCAGCTGTAATAAAGCCAAGAATATCCACCAGCCATTTTTCCTGCACACTGTTGTCGTAATTCAAATACAGTTTGTCAGCAAAGGCGTTGAGGCTCAATGCCATCAGCAGGACCGTAGCTATCCTTAATAATGTATTCATGAAGCATCATCCTCTTCAGTTGTTGATTTTATTTTGTTCAGGGGCTGACCAGGTTTCCCCTATTTCCATGCCTTAATAAATTCTACAGTAAATGACCCAAAAAAAGTGCCAGAAAAGCCAGCTAAGATGGGATAAAACCATCAATACTGACCAGTGCTGCCGAAATAATGGCAGCGTTTTCCAGAAGACAAATCGACAGTAACATCAAACCTGCCGATACCATTAGGTGCTTTGTGACGTCCAATATCTGATCAGCCGTCAACTATCCAAAATACTTTGAAGCCTCTATTTCCATCCACCATACTTTTTCCTTAGGTGGATTCCAAATTCCTATAAGTAACCAAATAGAATTGAATATTGCATTTGGTGAACTATTTACCCCTGAGGCAAGCATCAATGAACTCACTGCTGACAAGGATTGTTTTAGCAGCAACACTGTTGACACCAACATTTATTTCACAGGCTGAAGTAGATAATTACCGACTTTTATTACAACGCACAGATAGAGTCATTGTTCACTTTAAAGAAAAGCCTACCGAAGCCAGAGCATTGGCTTTTATTAAACAGGGTGTAACCCATGGCGGTTATGGGGTTGCGGCCGGAAAAAGGCAGGAAGTGCTGTCAATAGGAGCCACCGTTAATCTTGACGATGCAAAGACGCTGGCAGCCGGATTAGAAGACGATCCCCAGGTAAAGTTTGCTGAGCCAGACCTGGTAATGCAGGCCATGAGAGTCCCCAACGACCCCCTTTATAATCAGCAATGGCACTACTTTGAAACCGGAGCGGGTATTAATCTCCCTGCTGCCTGGGAAATATCCATTGGCAGTACTGACAATGTGATCGGTGTTATTGATACCGGGATTACTGATCACCAGGAGATTAATGGCAGACTGGTAGCAGGTTATGATTTTGTTTCTGATCCCTGGATGGCGAATGATGGTGATGGCTGGGATAGTAACCCCCGGGATCCGGGAGACGCTCTGCAGCCAGGAGCCTGCGGCTCCTCATTCGGTGACCCGGTTCCGGCTAATGCCCGAAAGAGCAGCTGGCACGGTACTCATGTTACGGGCACGATTGCGGCGAAAACCAATGACAGCGTCGGTGTTTCAGGGGTTACCTGGCTCTCCGGGGTGCAAACGCTCAGGGCGCTTGGGCGATGTGGTGGTTATACCTCCGATATCGTATCAGCCATGCGTTGGGGAGCAGGCCTGAAAGTCTATGGACTCCCGATAAACCCCAATCCGGTCAACGTACTGAATCTAAGCCTTGGTGGTGAAGCGCTCTGGTGTCCGCAAACCTATCAGGACGCCATTGATGAAGTGGTTGCTGCGGGTGTCACGGTGGTGGTTGCAGCAGGCAATGAGCAACAAAATGTGGCGATGAGCACGCCGGCAAACTGCAAAAATGTCATTGTTGTTGGTGCTATCAATCGCACAGGAAACCTCAGCTGGTACTCAAATTATGGTACCGATATCGACATTATGGCTCCCGGTGGTGAGACTCTTTTCCAGGGCAATGGCATCCTGTCATTGTACAATTCCGGGCTGAACGGTCCGACAAACGGCTCCTACGCTGAGCTGCAGGGCACCAGCATGGCAGCACCACATATCGCAGGTTTAATTGACCTTAGTTACGCTGTCAATCCAACGCTGTCACCTTCTGAGCGCGAGCGCCTGTTGAAAGAAGCAGCCAGACCCTTTGCCTCAGATAGCGATTGCTCAACCTTCAGGTGCGGTGCCGGGATTGCCGATGCCGCAGCCTTCCTGAGAGCCATCCAGAAGGCTAAGTGAGAAATAGTCAGACGAGCCCTGAAATCAGGGCTAAATTTTTAATAAGAGCTAATAAGATAAACAGGTATTGCAACGCTTCAAAGATCAAGCAATGGAGCAGTCATACCCGGGATGAACAGAGAATGATTCAGCAGCACTTCTCTCTTCAATAAATCCAATGGAGTGGAACCTTGAAACCATCAAATCATGCGCTGCTGCTGGCTGGAATTTTTTCTTCTCTCATCGCTCCCATGAGTCTTCAGGCTGATTCCGATCCGGAAATAACCGATGATGGGCTGTTGGATCTCAGCCTGGAAGAGCTGATCGCACTGGATGTCCCCGACGTCACATCGGTATCCAAAAGAAAACAGCGCCTGATGGACTCCCCTGCCGCTGTGTTTGTTATCACCAATGAGGATATTCAGCGTTCAGGTGTGACATCCATTCCAGAGGCACTGAGAATGGTCCCTGGCATGCAGGTAGCCCGGTTGAATAGCAATACCTGGTCCATCAGTACCCGGGGTTTTAATTACATTTTTGCCAATAAATTGCTGGTACTGATCGATGGTCGCACCGTTTACTCGCCTCTGTTCTCCGGTGTTAACTGGGATGTCCAGGATACCATGCTGGAAGATATTGCCCGTATTGAGGTGATTCGCGGCCCGGGGGCGGCGCTGTGGGGTGCCAATGCTGTAAATGGTGTGATCAATATTATTACCAAACATGCGGCAGATACCCAGGGTGGTCTGCTGTCTACCGGGTTTGGTTCGGAAGAGAAAGCCTTTGGGGCCTATCGCTACGGTGGGGAATTAGGGGATTCTGGCTACTACCGGGCGTTTTTCAAAACCTTCAACCGCGATGGATTAGCGAACAAAGACGGTACCGATGCCAATGACGACTGGACATTAAAACGAACAGGATTTAAAGCGAATTGGCGAACATCAAACGGGGCTGAAGCGTCACTTCAGAGTGAACTTTATGACGGCACAACCCGCCCCGACTTAAAAATCTTCAATGAAACCACACTGAGCCCGGATCGCATTAACAATCAAAGCAGAGATCAAAAGGGTGGGCATCTGATCGGCAGCTATAAACAGTACCAGGCTGACGGCAGCCACTTTGCCATCAAAGGCTACTATGACCGCTATGAAAATTATGATTACCGGTTCACGGAAAAGCGAGATACTGCCGACCTTGAGTTTCAGCACCAGATACTGCCCGGCAACGATCATGACATCATCTGGGGCCTGGGTTATCGACTGACCCAATATAACCTCAACAGCGCCACGAACAACATCACCATGGCACCTGCCAGGCGAACGGACCGGCTATACAGCGCATTTGTTCAGGATCACATTACTCTTTCACCGCAATGGGCTCTGACGCTTAGCTCCCGCTTTGAGCATAACGACTTTACCGGTTATGAGATTCAGCCCAATGCCAGTCTGACCTGGAAGATATCGGACCAGCAAACCCTGTGGATGAAAGCGGCCAGTGCGTTAAAGACACCATCAATCAGTGAAACATCGGTAACCTCCCGTGGCATTGCATTCCTGCGAGAAGAGGACGCTCCTGTACCGGGAACCGCTACTCCAGACTTATTAGCTATCAGTGGCAATGATCAACTGGATTCGGAAAAATTGTTTGCTTTGGAGGTGGGCTATAGAGAGCAGTTTAATAACCGGCTACTGTTTGATATCACTGCCTTTTTCAATCAGTACAGAGATCTTTTGGCCTACGTTGATCAACCCGGTTGCCTGGATAGAACCACTTTTGACAGTTCAGTCATGCTTTGCTCCTATGGCGACAATGGAAGCAAACCCGCCGTAGAATATTCAACCACATTTGCCAACGGGCTAACGGCTAACACTTATGGTCTGGAGGTAACAACAGACTGGCAGGCAACCCCCTGGTGGAAACTGCAATTTAACTACAGTTTTCTGGGTGTTGATGCATTCAGCAAGGATTCCGGTTCAGCTATAACCAACAGCTACCTTAGGGGAAATGAACACTTACTGGAAACCCTCAGTGCCAACAATACCGCCAATATCCGTTCTTACATGAACTTACCCCACCAGTGGTATCTGGATTTCTGGGTACGCTATATGGATAACCTCAGAGATGCAGAAGTTAGTGCCAACACGGCCCTGGACTTCAGGGTAGCCAAAAAATTCGGCAAAGACCTTGAACTGTCCCTGACCGGCAAGAACCTGTTCGACAAACAACGGCTGGAATTCGATGAAATATTCAGCGGGCTCGGCGAAACTGAGGTACAGGAATCCTGGTACCTGCAGTTACGCTGGCAACATTAATCGGATGGGGGAGATCACTTCATGCCGATCATAATCAACAAAACCTGCGCAATCATTGCAATAGCTCTGCTCTGCTGCTTAAACGTAACTCAATCAGCAGCCAGTGAAGTTACCAAAGCTGATAAGGTTAAGGCCGCCATTGTCTATAAACTGTCCAAGTTTGTTGCCTGGCCCGGAAAAAAGCAGACCCTGGCACTGTGCATTATTGGTAGCGGAGCCATTAACAGTGAACTGCAAAAAATCAATCATAAATTCAGCAGGGGGCGGCGTATATCAGTCACTCATAAAATACACAGCGCCCCATTGGAAAAGCTGTGCGACATTGTCTACATCCATAACTCAACGCCACATGTCGTATCCGAAATCTTACAGAAATTAAAAAATGAATCGGTACTGACCATCAGTGATAGCGAGAACTTCGCTTATCAAGGTGGCGTGATAGGACTGATCCGTACCGGCAGCCGGATCCAGTTTGCCATCAGTCAGAGTGCGACCAGAAACGCGAGCCTGACAATTAATGCCCAATTAATGAGGTTAGCCAAGGTTGTTAAATAGTCATTATGATCACATTTAAGAACCTGCCCATTAAAAAGAAGTTACGATACGCCATGCTGATAACGGCGTATTCCGTTCTGCTGGTGACCCTGAGTGTGCAAACCGTGAGTGAATATATGCACTCACGGTCTTTGCTGGTCAGTAAACTGGAAACCCTGGTTGAAGTGATTGGTGCCAATGCCCAGGCAGCTTTAATGTTTGAGGATACCATAGCAGCTGAACAACTATTGAACGGTTTCTCCAGCACCAATGAAATAGAAGCAGCCTACTTATTAAATCCGTCCGGTGAGCGCGTCGCCGACTATCATCGGGAAAAGAAGCAACCCTGGGCCTTTACCCTGCAGGAACTCAACCAGCCCGTTACCTTATTCAGCAAAGCCAAGCTGCATTTATATCGTCCTATCAATTTGGATGGTCAGTTTATTGGTGCCATTTATATCCAGTCAAACCTGAGTGAGCTCTACCTGCACCTCACTCATATCTTGTTTTTGGTCATGATTGCGGCATTAATTTCTATCGTACTGGCGGCAATGCTGAGTGCCAGGCTGCAAAAACTGCTGGCACGGCCCATTACAGAACTGGCTGATACCATCAGCGAAATCACCAAATACCAGCAGTATGATCGCCAGGTGCAAAAATACGACAACGATGAGATTGGGCAACTGTATGACTGCTTCAATAACATGCTCATGCAGATCAAAGAACGAGATGACCGACTGCAACAACATCGTGAAAACCTGGAAGCCACCGTTACCAGTAGAACCAATGAACTGAAAATGGCCAATCGGGGGCTGAAAGAAAATCTGACGGAGCTTAATGAAGCCAAAGAAGCCGCATTGGATGCGGTCAAAGCCAAAAGTTCTTTCCTGGCCAATATGAGCCATGAAATCCGTACGCCGATGAATGGTGTTCTTGGCATGCTGGACCTGATGAAAGACACCCCACTCACAAAAACACAAAATGATTTTTTGAATACCGCTTATTCCTCTGCTGATTCGCTACTTTCCATCATTAACGACATTCTCGACTTTTCAAAAATTGAAGCTGGCAAGATGACCATTGAGGCAGTGGATATTTCAGTCCGGGATGTTGTTGAAGATGTCTGCACATTACTGGCAGGCACCGCCCGAGAGAAGGGCCTGGAGCTTAGCTGCTATACCGATGTTGACCTGCCAGCCACACTGAAAGGAGACTCGGTAAGACTTAGGCAGGTGCTAACCAACCTGATTGGCAATGCCATAAAGTTCACCATCAAGGGAGAGGTCAGCGTTAAAGTAAACCTGATCAAACGGTCACAGGCGTCGGCACAAATTGAATTTTCTGTGGAGGATACCGGCATTGGTATTGCTGAACATATCCTGCCAACCCTGTTCAATGAGTTTACCCAGGCCGACGGCAGTACTACCCGGAAGTTTGGAGGCACCGGTCTGGGTTTGACGATCTCCCGACAGTTGGTTGAGCTAATGGGAGGCAACATCCGTGTTATCAGTGCTGAAGGTCTCGGCTCCACATTCACCTTCACTCTGGAGATGGCCATATCCCAAAACCAATGCAGGCAAAAGTCTCAGACACTTCATGCACTGGACGGTATAAAAGCCTTGGTCGTTGATGATAATCACACCAACCGGGAGATTCTTCGCCACTATCTAACAGCCTGGGGCCTGGATCACAACGAGGCATCAACCGCAAAAGACGCTCTGCAGCTATTGAGAAAAGCTCATAACAATAACCAGCCCTATGAGCTTGTCTTTCTGGATATGAATATGCCCGACATGGATGGGCTGGAATTGTCTAAAGTGATCGAAGACGATCCCGACTTACAGTCCATTCGCAGAATCATGCTTAGCTCGACCGGTTTTATCCCTCAAGAACAACAGCAAGCGGCCGGGCTGTCCGCTTGCCTGAGCAAACCATTCCGACAGTCCAGATTGCTGGATACCGCCATGCAGGTGATGCATTACGCCAGCCAACAACCGGATGGTCTGACAGACCAACATGAACCAGAAACGGCAGTATTCTCCGAAAGCATCCAGATACTTCTGGTAGAAGACAATATGGTCAACCAGAAAGTCGCTACCAGCATGCTGAAAAAAATTGGCTTGAGTCATATTCATATAGCAGAAGATGGTCGTGAAGCGGTCAACATGAGCCGACACCAAACCTACGACCTGGTGCTGATGGACTGCCAAATGCCGGAGATGAGCGGATATGAAGCCACAGGTCTGATCAGACAAAGAGAGCGTGAGCAACAGTTACCCAGAATACCGATCATCGCGATGACCGCCAATGCAATGGCTGAAGACCGGGAAAAGTGCCTGGCTGCCGGCATGGATGACTATCTGAGCAAACCGGTCAAAATTGACCACCTCAGGGAGAGGCTGGCGCACTGGCTGATTCACGACACACCGCCACAAACAGGAACACCGAAAGCTGCAGAAAAAAACCGGACGATTGCCAGCAAACCGGATCTATCAAAACAGCATCCATTGATTGATCAGTCCGTCTTCAATGCACTTCAGGAGTTGATGGAAGAAGAGTTCCCGGTACTGATTAACAGCTATCTGGAAGACGCCCCTAAATTAATGGCCGACATCAAATTCTCTTCCAAAGATGCAGACCGGGAGGTGCTGGTAAGAGCAGCCCATACCCTGAAATCAAGCAGTAACAATCTTGGTGCCACACAGCTGGCAATGATTGCCGCCGACATCGAGAAGGAAGGGAAAGCCAGCCAGCTGGCAGAGGCATCAGCGTTAATCGCTTCACTGGAATCAACGCTTGATGAAACCCTTCAATCTCTAATAATAAAAACAAAACAATCAAAAAATTGACTGATCAAAATGACCGATGATTCATCTGAATACGAATCTGTCTTTTTAAATATGTTGACTGATTATACCCCACATCAAACAACTACAATTACTGAATAAGTTCATGAACCGCATGTAAGCCGGACAACACCTTAGCGGAAGAGGTAAACTAATGAATTCTGACAAAAATATCCCCGTCATAGGATATGTAACCGATGCCACTTCGGCCATTGAAGTCACTGATTCAAATGGAAACGTTGTCACCAAAAAGGTTGGTGACCCCATTTTTCTTGATGAAGTCATTAATAATGAGTCCGGTTCAGAAGTTGTCGTCAAATTATTAAATGGTCAATCTCTAACGGTTCCGGTGGCGCAACAAGTAGTGATGGGGGCAGAGATCGTTAATAGTCTTGATCCAACGGCTGCCGGCGAAGAAGGCGATCAAGATAAAGAAAGCGAAGAAAGTGATCAAAGCGATGAAGCTGATGAAAGTGATCAAGTTAAAGAAAGCGAACAGGTTAATGACTCACCAACAGAGCAATCAGATAATTCAGATTCAACACAAAGCACTTCAGATCAATCAGATACAGGCATTACCCAATCACGGTTACCTACTACGGTCGTCATTGAGCAGGAAAACAGTCAAAATACAGACCGCCAATCAACGGAAGATCAATCAAAAGGTAACGAACTCAGTCAACTGGAGTTCAACTCAATTAGTCAGCTGAGCGACAATCAACCTTCTGCCCCTGAAAGCATTGCTCCAGTCATCGAAAGTCAAAACTTTAACGTTAATGAAAACGTCCCTGAAGACGGCTCTGCGGTCGTAGGTCAGGTTATTGCCAGCCAATCTGACAATATGACGTTTGCCATTATCGGAGGTAATGAAGACAACGCCTTTGCCATCAGGCCCACAACCGGTGAACTGCTCGTTACCGGCCCCCTGAATCATGAAATAAGAGATAGCTACAACTTAACCGTCGAAGTAACTAGCCAGAATGGTATCAGCAGAAATGCCTCCGTCAGTGTTTCAATTAATGATCTCAATGAAGTGCCTGAAGCTTATGACGATGTTGATGACAGCCATGAAAATCATGTACTGATCATCGATGTACTGGCAAATGATGTTGATGAGGATCTGGCTGATGGACCAGACAACTTCAACCTCCTCAGCGCTGAGATTGTCGATAACCTGGGCAATGTCATGGCTGGTCAGGGCTCTGTCAGCATTGTCGATAACCGGCTGCAGTTTACCCCAGGGGCAGATTTTGATTATCTGGCAACCGGTGAGTCAGCTGTCATCACCATTCACTACATCATGAGTGACGATGGTGGTATGACCTCAAATGCCATCACCACCATTACCGTCACCGGAGCCAACGACGGGCCAGTAGCCACCGCCGATATTGACACAACCGGGGAAAACAACAGCGTTTTCGTCGATGTCATTGCCAACGACAGTGACCTGGATGGCAACAATATGCTTAGTGTCAGT
>NZ_JBLYNS010000086.1:0-22285 GCF_049310205.1 Endozoicomonas sp. ALC013
TGAAGAAAAAAGCCATGGTAGAATGGAAACACGTCTTCACATAGTTAGTGATATTTTTGATGAGTTTGTTAATCTTTCTTTTGATTGGCAAGGAATGAAAACTCTCGGAATTATTTTTTCTGCAAGAATGGAAGATGGTGTATTTAATGCGGACGACATCAGTGTGCGTTATTACATTTCCTCTGCGCAATTAACTGCAGAAAAGTTTGCACATGCTGCAAGAGAGCATTGGGCAATCGAGAATAAACTCCATTGGAAAATGGATGTTGCAATGAGAGAAGATGATTGTCGAATCAGAAGAGGCAATGCAGCTGAAATGCTCACTGGTTTTCGACATATGGCAGTTAATATGTTGAACAATACCAAAACCTTTAAAGCTGGTCTGAAGCGGAAGCAGAAAAAGGCCGCCATGAGCACTCGATATCTGTCTGAAGTCCTCGCAGGGTGCGGGGTTTCATAATTTTTTCCTGTAATAAGCGTTTGGTTTTAGAGCAAATATTGACATTAATAACAATTCGATAGGCACTAGAGTATGGAAGCAAAATTAAACGTCATTGATAGTGCAAATTGAAAGACTTGGCCCTCTGATCTCTGCTGACCCTCTGAACTCTCCGTGACCTATTCCTCTAATCCCTCCGGAAAATCAAGATAAATTTGTCATTTATTGATGTGAAAATATGAATTACCAAAAAAACTTAGTTGAAAAAATCAAAACTAAAGAAGCCATTATTGGGATTGTGGGCTTGGGGTATGTGGGTCTGCCATTAATGCTTCGTTATGTTGCAGAAGGTTTTACAGTTCTGGGAATTGATATTGACCAATCTAAGGTTGATAGGCTGAATGATGGCGAGAGCTATATTGAACACATATCCTCAAAATCTATTCGTGATGCTGTTAATAAAGGTTTATTTCATTCTACAACTGACTTTGTAGAGGCTAACAAGGCTGACGTATTGATTTTATGTGTACCAACACCTCTGAATAAATATCGAGAGCCTGATCTCAGTTTTGTCCTGAATACTACTGATGCTATCGTTCCACATATGAGAAAGGGGCAACTGTTGTCTCTTGAAAGTACAACATATCCCGGAACAACAGAAGAAGAGCTATTGCCAAGGCTGGAAAATGCCGGTTTTACAGTGGGGGATGATGCATTTCTAGTCTATTCACCAGAACGTGAAGACCCGGCCAATCCTGATTTTGAAACGCGCACTATTCCAAAAGTGTGTGGTGGGCATACTCCAGCCTGTTTGTCTGCTGGTGTTGCCTTATATGAAGCGGCAATCGATAAAGTGGTGCCTGTATCTTCAACAAAAGCAGCAGAAATGACAAAACTACTGGAGAATATTCATCGAGCTGTCAATATTGGCCTTGTTAATGAAATGAAAGTTGTTGCAGATCGCATGGATATTGATATCCATGAAGTGATTAATGCCGCAGCCACGAAACCTTTCGGATTTACAGCCTACTATCCAGGACCTGGCCTGGGTGGGCATTGCATTCCCATTGACCCATTCTACCTGACCTGGAAAGCAAGAGAGTATGGACTGCATACCCGTTTCATCGAGTTAGCTGGAGAAATAAATGCCTACATGCCAAGGTTTGTGGTTGATAAACTTACGGATGCTTTGAATCAGCGGGGTAAAGCTGTAAACGGCAGCAGGATCCTGGTCCTGGGTATTGCCTACAAGAAGAATGTGGATGATATGAGGGAGTCTCCTTCCGTTGAGTTGATGGAACGGCTTGAGAAAAAAGGAGCGGTTGTTGCCTATTCTGATCCACATGTGCCGGTATTTCCAAAAATGCGTGAGCATCACTTTGACTTAACCAGCGAAGAGTTGACTCCGGAAAATCTTGCCAGTTATGACTGTGTTTTATTGGCTACCGATCACGCTGACTTTGATTACAAAATGATTCAGGATAATGCTCAATTACTGGTAGACACCAGGGGTAGGTATCTTGAACCAGCTGATAATGTTATCAAAGCATAAGGAGATAATAGTGTTCGACAAAATTACGGACCGTAAGATCCGAATGGCCCTTGTAGGGTGTGGTCGTATTTCTGCCAAGCACGGTGAAGCCTTGCGTAAGCACCAGGACGATATTGAATTAGTCGCTGTCTGTGATGTTGATCCATCAGCACTGGATAAGGCTCAGAATGAATATCAAGTTCCCGGCTATTTGAAACTTGAAGACCTTTTGTCAAAGGAACAACTGGATGTTGTTGCATTATGTACACCCAGTGGATTACATCCTGATCAGGCACTGATGGCCGCAAATGCAGGCGTTCATGTTGTCAGTGAAAAACCGATGGCAACCCGCTGGGCAGATGGACTTCGTATGGTAAAAGGTTGTGATGAGGCGGGTGTTCGCCTGTTTATTGTTAAGCAAAACCGCCGCAATACAACCTTGCAACTACTGAAGCGTGCGATTGATGAGCAGCGCTTCGGCAAAATACATATGGTTCACCTTAATGTATTCTGGACCCGTCCCCAAGAATATTATGACCGGGCTAAGTGGTGTGGAACCTGGGAGCTTGATGGTGGGGCCTTTATGAATCAGGCGAGCCACTATGTGGATCTGATGGAATGGCTAATTGGCCCAGTCGCTGATGTTCAGTGTATGACCTCTACCCACCGGAATATTGAAGTAGAAGACACTGGTGTAATGAATGTACGCTGGCGTAATGGTGCTCTGGGTTCCATGGCGGTAACCATGTGTACCTATCCAAAAAACCTGGAAGGCTCTATCACCATTCTGGGTGAGAAAGGAACTGTAAAAGTTGGCGGTGTTGCGGTGAATGAAATCCAGGAGTGGAGTTTTTCTGAACCTGCAGACTACGATGAACAGATTGCCGCTGCAAACTATGAGACCACTTCCGTCTATGGATTTGGACATCCTCTGTATTACAAAAATGTGATTGATACCCTGCGTGGCGAAGCTGAGCCAGAAACGGATGGCCGGGAGGGCTTGAAATCCCTGGAATTGCTAATCGCTGCCTATCTCTCTGCACGTGATGGCAGAACGGTTTCTCTTCCATTGGAGTACTAAAGGATGCCTGACCAAACTTACAGTGCTCATGAAAGCGCCATTATCGACACTGGGGCTCAGATAGGTGCTGGTACACGTATCTGGCATTGGGTTCATGTCTGTTCTCAGGCGCAAATAGGCGAACAGTGTTCACTTGGCCAGAATGTCTTTATCGGTAACAAAGTCTGCATAGGCAGCAATGTAAAAATACAGAACAATGTGTCTGTCTATGACAATGTTACCCTGGAAGACGATGTTTTCTGCGGTCCAAGCATGGTTTTTACCAATGTTTATAACCCCCGCTCAGCCATCAGTCGGAAAGATGAATACCGGGAAACCCTGGTAAGGCAGGGAGCAACTCTGGGAGCCAACTGCACTATTGTCTGCGGCATTACCATTGGCCGTTATGCCTTTATTGGTGCTGGTGCTATGGTAAATAAAGATGTACCCAACTATGCACTGATGGCCGGTGTGCCCGCAAAACAGATTGGCTGGATAAGCGAATACGGAGAGCGGCTCGCACTGCCACTTGAAGGCGAAGCCGAGTGCATTTGCCCTCATACTCAAAGCACCTACCAGTTAAAAAACAGCCAAGTTACAAAAGCCTGATTTTTTTAAACCATAAAGGGCACGAAGAGCACAAAGAAAAGTTTTTAAAACTTTGTGTTTTTCGTGCCCTTCGTGGTTCAAAGTCTTATTAGTGAACCTTATGGAATTTATCGATTTAAAAGCCCAGTACCGCCGTATTGAAGAAGACGTTAATCGCCGTATTAAAGCCGTACTGGAACACGGAAAATACATTCTCGGCCCTGAAGTTACCGAGCTGGAAGAGAAACTTGCTGATTATGTCGGCGTTAAGCACTGCATTTCGGTTGCCAATGGTACTGATGCTTTGCAGATAGCATTAATGGCATTGGATATCAAACCAGGTGATGAAGTAATTACACCCGCTTTTTCTTATATTGCTACCGCAGAAACCTCAGCTCTGCTTGGTGCCAAACTTGTTTATGTTGATGTAGACCCAAAAACATATAATCTGGATCCAACACTGATTGAAGCCGCGATTACTGATCGTACAAAAGCCATTATCCCGGTATCACTTTATGGGCAGTGTGCTGATTTTGATGCCATCAACGAAATCGCCAATAGACACAATATTCCTGTAATTGAAGATGGCGCACAAAGTTTTGGTGCTACCTATAAAGGCAGACGTTCCTGTAGCCTGAGTACTATTGGCTGTACCAGCTTTTTCCCGTCAAAGCCTTTGGGTTGTTATGGTGATGGTGGAGCTATGTTTACCAATGATGACGAGCTTGCAGTAATCATCAGGCAAATTGCTCGTCATGGACAGGACCGTCGCTATCACCACGTTCGTGTGGGGGTGAATAGCCGTTTGGATACTATCCAGGC
This sequence comes from Endozoicomonas sp. ALC013, assembly GCF_049310205.1. Classification (NCBI taxonomy): domain Bacteria; kingdom Pseudomonadati; phylum Pseudomonadota; class Gammaproteobacteria; order Oceanospirillales; family Endozoicomonadaceae; genus Endozoicomonas; species Endozoicomonas sp. ALC013. Next base: position 4,441 of record NZ_JBLYNS010000086.1, read on the forward strand.
TGCAGTATTACTCAGTAAGCTGGAAATATTTGACCAGGAAATTTCACTTAGAAACGAAGTTGCAGCAACATATAACGAAAAACTAATAAATACGAATATGACCACACCATATATTGAAATAAGTAATACCAGTGTATTTGCCCAATATACGGTTTTGGTTGAAGACCGTGAGTTTATTCAAAGTAAACTTCGTGAACAGGGTATTCCTACAGCAGTGCATTATCCATACCCTTTGAATATACAGCCAGCAGTAGCTTGCTCTTACGCCAGGGTAGAGGTAAGTGAAATGCTTTCCCGGAAAGTCATAAGTTTACCAATGGATCCGTATAAAACTGCTTCAGTAATTGATACTGTAGTTTCAAATTTTTCTTAATTAAGTTGAAGGCGTTTATTGGAATGAAAGAAATAAAGGGCAAGAAAATATTTATTACAGGTGGTACAGGTTTTATTGGCTCTACCTTGATTGGTAAACTGATAGAAGAAAATGAAATCATTGCTTTCGATAACCTGGATCGAAATACGCTTAAAAGTCAGCCTTTTGCTAATCATAAAAATTTGACCCTTGTGAAAGGTGATGTTCTGGACGCTGAACATCTTAAAGAGGCGGCGAAAGATACTCAGATCTTTGTACATGCTGCAGCAATTGCCGGGATTGACAACACAACAAAAAACCCGGTTCGCACGATGACAGTAAATATGCTGGGAACAGCAAATGCATTGGCAGCAGCCCATAACAGCGGGACGGTTGAAAGATTTTTGGAATTTTCAACCTCCGAGGTATTTGGCTCCAGGGCATACCGCGTTGAAGAAGTGGATTCAACAACAACCGGAGCGGTAGGAGAGGCACGCTGGACTTATGCTGTGAGTAAACTGGCAGGTGAGCACCTCACACATGCTTATCATCGAGAATATAGTCTGCCAACGGTAACAGTAAGACCCTTTAATGTATATGGCCCAGGGCAGACGGGTGAGGGGGCTATATCAATTATGATAAGAAAGGCACTGAAAAATGAGGATATCTACATTTTCGGTGATGGCGCTCAAATTCGTGCATGGTGTTATGTTGACGATATGGTTGATGCTCTTATGAAATCTTTGATCATGCCTGAGGCCGTTGGAGAGTCCTTTAATATTGGTAATGCCCGGGCGGTTACCACTATTTATGGCTTGGCTGAAACCATTTGTAGAGTACTGAACTCAAAGTCCAAAATTATTTTCAAAGATGCCCTGTCTGCAGATATTGAGCTACGTATTCCTAAAATTGATAAAGCGAAAGACTTGATTGGATTTGAAGCACAGGTTGATCTTGAGGAAGGTTTAAGACACACAGCCGAATGGATGGCAGCTAATGAGTCCAATATACCTGAAATGCCAGCCATGTTTTTGAGCAATAAGTAATATGATTAAATTGTCGCAGCCTACTATTTCAGAAGAGGCAATCAGTCGTGTTAATGAAATCCTGCGAAGCGGTCAACTTGTCCATGGCGAGGAATGTGAGCTTTTCGAGCAGGAGTTGGCAGAGTTTATTGGTGTAAAGCATGCGATTGTCGTCGCGAATGGTACTGCGGCTCTTCATCTTTCGTTGTTAGCACTTGGTATTGGCCCTGGAGATGCAGTTCTTATTCCAGATTTTACCTTTGTTGCAACAGCAAATGTGGTTGAAATGGTAGGTGCTAAAGCCATCATTGTTGATGTTGATCTGTCATCATACAATATGGATATAGAATTACTGGAAAATCGAATTAAGCTGTGGACAGGGCCTGAAAAGCTCAAAGCGATTATGCCGGTATTAGAATTTGGTAACCCCGCAAACCTAAAACAGTATCGTAAAATAGCAGATCGCTATGGTTTACATCTGATTGAAGATGCTGCTTGTGCTATTGGTTCATTTGATGAAGACTCTAACGCTGGAACTGTAGGTGATTTGGGATGCTTTTCATTTCACCCACGTAAAACGCTTACGACTGGTGAAGGAGGTCTGGTAACTACCAACGATAATCAATTGGCAGAAAAAGTGAAATTGCTTAGAAATCATGGAATGGTTCGAACCAGTAAAGGGCTCGAATTTAAAGCAGTAGGACTGAATTATAGGCTGACAAATTTTCAAGCAGCTATTGGTAGAGTTATACTTGAATCCTTACCCGTGTCTTTAAAAAAACGAAAACGACTAGCTAAAAAATATCATTCTGATTTATTAGAGCTAGAAAATAAAAATTTATTGTCAAGACCGGTAGGAGATAAGGGGCATAGCTGGCAAACATACATGATCGTGTTAAATAAACATATCAATAGAGATGAGATCATTCATAAAATGAAGAGACAGGGGGCAGAGGTTGGTATTGGTGCGCAGAGTATAATTTCTCTTAATCTTATTGGAATTGAAGATGTTTATAGGAAAGAGGTTAATAATGGAGTGGAATTGTACAGAAATGGTTTAGCTTTGCCATTCCATGAGAGCTTATCAGAGTCAGATGTGGAAAATGTTGTGATTGCGCTAGATTCGGTATTGACAATTTAATGTTATTAAAATTATTTAGTAAGTTTTGGGTGAGGCGGGTAGGATTTTTTAAATCACAATATGATAGAGTCTTACCTTTTGGTGATTGTGTTGTCGATAGATGGGCTAAAGCTGAGTTATTAGGGTTTGGAGAAGGTAGCTCAATTTATGACAGTAGTTTGGTTTATGGTGATGTAAGGGTAGGAAAACATACGTGGATCGGACCGCATACTATTCTTGACGGATCAGGAGGGCAATTGACTATAGGATCTAATTGTTCTATTTCTGCCGGAGTTCAAATATATACGCATGATACTGTTCAGCGCACAATAACTGGTGGGAAAAATTCTATTGAAATAGCTGATACTTCCATTGGAAATGATTGTTATATTGGCCCAAATACTGTCATTGTTAAGGGTGTTAAAATTGGTGATAAGGTGATAATTGGAGCAAACAGTCTTGTATTGAATGATATACCTTCGTTAAAAAAAGCATTTGGGACACCTTGTAAGGTATACTCTGACGTTGAGACTGGTAATTAAATGAAAATATTTGTTGGTCCTCATGAAATATCAGGAATTGTTGATTCGATAGTTAAAGGCTTCCAAGAAAATGGAGTCTCAGCAACAGGTGTTTTGTCTGCAAAGCATAAGTATGAATATGGTTGTAATGATTCTATTAATGTTTTGATCAAATTATGGCAAAATTTAGGTTCGCAGAGAATAGAGGCGTACAGGAAAAGTAAGTTCATGTTCGTTATCATGTCCTCTATTCAGTGGGTGGTTTCTATTTTTGTTCTGTGTTGGAGTTTATTAAAATTTGATATTTTTATTTATATCTTTGGTGAAACAATAACAAATACGCGGTTCGAATTATTTTTATTAAAGCTTTTTAAAAAAAGAATTATTTTTATTTACTTGGGCAGTGACAGTAGGCCTCCTTACATTGATGGTAACTATTATGATGGAAGTACTGGATTAAAAAAGATACTCTCCAGGACGAAAAAAATAAAAAAGAAAATAAAATTGCATGAAATGTATGCGGATGCAATTATTAATTCTCCATTTTCATCACATTTTAATTCAAAGAAAGTTGTAAATTGGTTTTCAATTGGCTTTGCTAAAGAAGTTTTTCCTTATCAATCATTCAGAAAACCTGATGTGGTTAGAATATTACATGCACCATCCAATTATAAAGTTAAAGGTACAAAAAAAATTGAGATTTTAGTAAATAATTTAATTGATAGAGGTCATAATATTGAGTTTATTAAAATAAAAGGAATGCCAAACAAAGTTGTTATTGAAGAGCTTGAAAAGTGTGACTTTGTGGTTGACCAGCTTTATTCCGATACTCCTCTAGCTGGTTTAGCTTCCGAAGCTGCTAGCTTAGGTAAACCATCTGTTGTGGGTGGTTATTCTGCTAAATCAATAGTTGATATTTGTCATCGAGATGATATTCCACCTAGTTTATATGTTTGTCCTGATGAGTTGGAAACAGCTATTGAACGGCTAGTGATAGATCATGAATACCGTGAAAAGCTTGGTAATGATGCTTATTTATTCATGAAGAAAAGATGGTCACGAGAACTGGTAGCTAAAAGAATTCTAAGAGTAATTAGTGATGAAGTTCCAGAAGAGTGGTTGTTTAACCCAAAAGACATTCGATACTTAGAAGGGGCAGGGGTATCAAGAGAAAATTCTAAGGTAATGACCAAAGCAATTATTGAGCAGTATGGCGTTCAATCACTTCAACTTGATGATAATCACGAATTGCAACGGGCTTATATGGAGTATTGCGGGTTGTACACTGAGGGATCATAATGCTCCAACTTTTTCTCCGTGATAGCCTGATTTATGGCTTAGCTTCTATTTTATCTCGCAGTCTTGGATTACTATTACTTCCAATATATACACGAATTCTTGAGCCTCAAGATTATGGTGTGTTTGACCTGATAACTACTGCTGCAGTTTTTATTAATCTGGTTCTTGCTTTGGAGATTGGTCAGGGTCTTGCCCGTTATTGGAATGAAGTGGCCAGTAAAAATCAACAGATCATATTGGCAAGTACTGCTTGGTGGTTTTCAGTTTTTTTTGGATTGATCTTTCTCATCTTTTCATTTTACTATTCAGAAAAGTTAAACAAGTTAATTTTTAATTATGAAAGCTATCTATCTATTTTTAAAACAGCTTGTATTTTTCTTTATTTGAACTGTTTGTTTTATATTCTACTCAACCAGCTTCGCTGGGATATGCAAAGCAAAAAATATGCTGCTGTTAGTTTTATTAATGCGGCTTTGATATTTACTTTAGGTATCACATTTTCATATTATAGAAATATGGGGCTTTTAGGCATAGTTACAGGGCAGGCTTTTGCTGCATTATTGTCTATTCTTTTATGTTTAGTTCTACTGAGAAAGTCTATAATTTTACGATTAAATTTTTCCAAACTAGTTCTGATGCTGAAATTCTCAATACCATTGGTACCAGCAGCATTGGCAACTTTTATTACCCTATATGTTAACCGCCTTGCTTTGAATGCTTATGGCTCCCTTGACGAAATTGGGATATATGGTGCTGCAAGTAGGCTTGCAAGTGTTGTTGCTATCATGGCTTTTGGGGTTCAGTCTGCGTTAACGCCTCTAATATATGTAAATTACAAGAAAGCACGTGCGCCTTCAGATATATCATCAATATTTCATGTTTTCTTGGCTGTGTCACTCCTTCTTACTCTTATAATGAGTGTATATGCCTCTGAGATTTTGATAATCATGGTTGGGCATGATTATTCTGGTGCAGTGGCATTAATTCCATATCTAACAATTGGACTCTTGTTTTCACAGCTATACCCTTTTTTTCCCGGCATCACAATCCATAAAAAAACTATCTGGCAGCTTATAGTTTCAATTTTAACAGCTACAGTAAGTTTCATTCTAAATTATTCATTAGTTCCAATATATGGAATGCTTGGGGCTGCAATTTCGATGTTGGTTTCATATATATTTTTTCTTAGTTTTTGGGTTTTCTTGAGTCAGAAATTGTATCCAATAAATATAAGGTGGAAAGATACTTTTATCACTCTTTTTACTTATTTGTTAGTGATATTTCTTTCTGTTAAATTATCTGAGTTTATTGTTTCATATTACCTTTTGTTTTTAATTAAAACTTTATTGGTAATTATGTTCTTATTGACATTGCTAGGGGTTAGAATGATTCCATTGTTGAAAGTGTGTGATGTTATTAAGTTTTGTAAGAATAAAGATTTTTGATTTAAAAAGATGTGCTAGAAGATGTGTGGAATTCTTGGTGGGATAGAAAATGTTCAGTATGTAGATCAGTCATCTACATTGCCATATGAAAATGCATTATTAAAAATTAAACATAGAGGCCCAAACGATCATGGGCTTGATTATTTCGGTTTCAATAATTTTAAAATAGCTTTTGGCCATACAAGGCTATCAATTATAGACTTAAGTAGTTCGGGTCATCAGCCTATGATGAGCTATGATGGTCGTTACAGGTTGATCTTTAATGGCGAAATTTATAATTATCGTGAAATCCGAATGGAATTGATAAGTAAAAATTACCACTTTAAATCTGAGTCAGACACTGAAGTTTTACTTAATGCATGGCATCTATGGGGATCTTCTTGCCTGATGAAGTTGAAAGGGATGTTTGCCTTTGTTGTTTTTGATCAATGGAGTGGTACGGTTTCTTGTGTAAGAGACGCCTTTGGTATAAAACCATTATATTATTATCATGACGCAAAAAGCTTTTATTTCTGCTCTGAAATATCAGCATTATTGGAGTTAGTCCCGGGAAAAGTTACACCTGACCAGCAAACTGCATATGATTATCTCATCTCAGGGCGCTATGATCGAGGGCGGTCAACTTTTTTTAATGATATACAGCAGCTAGAACCTGGGAATTACCTTGAAATTAGCTTGAAAAATCATTTCTCCATCACAGATCAAAATCGTTGGTGGTATCCTAATCTAAATGAAAATAAGGATATTTCATTTGAAGATGCAGCAGTACAACTGAGAGAATTATTTCTGAAAAGTGTTGATTTACACTTGAGGAGTGATGTTCCAATTGGTGCTGCTCTATCTGGTGGCCTTGATTCATCTGCCATAGTCTCTGCCATGAGATACCTTGAACCGGACATGCCAATTCATACATTCACGTATGTTTCTTCATCAAATAATTCCGAAAAAATATGGGCTGATCGAATTAATAATTCTGTTCAATCAATTCCACATAATGTACATATTTCAAGTGAAAACTTATTAAATGACATTGATGAGATGATTGCGTGTCAGGGTGAACCTTTTGGTAGTACAAGTATTTATGCTCAATACTGTGTATACAAAGAAGTTAAGAAAAATAATATTACGGTTACTCTAGATGGTCAGGGAGCAGATGAGTTGCTTGCTGGTTACCATGGTTATCCTGAGTATAGGTATAGAACTTTATTACATCAGAGAAAGTTTAAGGAAGCCCTCTCTTTTTGCAAGTATTGGTCCGAATGGCCAAGTCGAAATATTACTAAGTCTATTTTTTATTTCCTTTCAGCTCTTGGACCAGAAAATAGTACAGATTTATTACTTAATTGTTTAGGGCTTTACAAGTCTCGATCCTGGTTGAATATTGATCATCTAAAAGAAGGTGGCGTCAACTTATTTTCTTTACCACAATGTCTGACTCAAAAGAGTCAAGATCGAGCACTGATCAAAAAACTCTATAGTGAGGTTTCTGATGGCGGCCTGACCTCCTTGCTGAGACATGGTGACAGGAACTCAATGCACTGGTCTATAGAGAGTCGTGTACCATTTCTTAATACCGACATTGCTGAGTTTTTATTGTCATTGCCTGAAAGTTATTTGATATCTCGTGAGGGACAAACCAAGCACATTTTTCGCTATGCAATGAAAGGGATTGTTTCTGATGATGTTTTGTTTAGAAGAGATAAAATAGGTTTTGAAACGCCTGAAAAAAATTTAATGCTTGGTTTTTCTAAAGAGATTATAGATTGGGTTGACAGCATAGAAGGGCTTGATTTTATCAATGCCAGTAAAGCAAAACAGTTCTTAAAAAGTGTTTTTTATGATAATAAACCCTATACAGCTCAAGCATGGAGATTAGCTAATTTTTGTAAATGGTATGAAGTAAGTAATTAAATTTTTTTTATATAAAATTTCATCAATAGAATTTGTACTTTTTTATGAAAGTTTTGCACTCAGCTGCACTTCTTAGCCCATCTCCTGGTATGTTAAATCAGATGTCTTGGGAACAGGATGCTGCCGAAGAATTGGGAATTCAATGGGATTCTCGAATGTATTGCCCTAATAAGACTTTTGGGCCTCTGAATATTTTGATCCAGGATCATACAATTTCCAGTTCCATTAATAAATCTTTCCCAAAGAAGCTATTTGATTGGGTTTCTTTGCGGAAAAATTATTATAATTGGCTGCACTCTGTTAGTGATCAATATGACTTGTTTCTATTGAGATATTACGTACATGATCTTTTTCAGTTGAATTTTGTAAAAAGATTCAAAAAACCTGTTCTTTTTGTACATCATTCTAAGGAAGTTCCTGAGTTAGGGGGTGAAGGGAGCTTTACAGCAAAATCCCGTTCATTCATGGAAGATAAAATTGGCCCATTTGTATTGAAAAATACCGTTGGTTTGGTTGGAGTGACTGAAGAAATAGTTTTTTATGAACTTTCCAGGATGAAAAATACTACTTCAGATAAAAAACCATATTTTATTTACCCAAACGGTATATCTTATCAAGGTAATAAAATTATTGATAAGAGAATTGATCATATTCAAATATTATTTGTGTGTAGCCTTTTCGACCCATGGCATGGGCTTGACTTACTTGTTGAAGATTTAAAAATAAATAATGATGATTTTACTATTCACGTTGTTGGTGAAGTTAAGTCACAGGATTTGATTTATTTGGAATCTGATCATCGAGTTAAACTTCATGGGAAATTATCAAACCAGCAAATTAATGAGATTTCATACGGTTGTCATGTAGGTTTGTCTTCTTTTGCCCTTTTTAGGAAAGAGATGAGTGAAGCATGCACTCTCAAAGTAAGAGAGTATCTACGTCTGGGTTTGCCTGTTTATGCAGGACATAAAGATATATTTCCAGATGATTTTCCATTCTACCACTTTGGTGAGCCTTTGTTGAATAAGATAATTTATTTTGCTCGGGAAATGGCCATAATACCAAAGCAGGTTGTATCAGAATCTGCTCGACAATATATTGATAAAGTTGAAATTTTAAAGAGCCTTTACTCTCATTTGACAACTTTAAAATAAATATTCATTTCTTGATTTATGTAACTTTTGTTTATGAATAATGCTGTGGCAGTAGTTGGTACGATTGCTTCCTCAATATATGGATTCCGATCGGGCCTTATAAGAAAACTTATTAGTGAAGGATACACTGTTTTTGCGTTTGCGATCGATTACAATGACGAATCCAAGGCTAAAGTAAAATCTCTCGGGGCCGTTCCTGTCGACTATAAAATATCAAGATATGGTGTTAATCCTATCAGAGATTTTATTGATACTTTAACTCTTTCCAGAAAACTTAAACGACTAAATGTTCAAATCTCATTTTTTTATTTTGTTAAGCCTGTTATTTATGGTGCGATGGCGTCTAGACTAGCAAATATTCCACGTTCTGTTGGTATGCTGGAGGGATTAGGTTATGTGTTTACCCAGCTTCCAGGTAGCCCCCCTGTTAAACAACGTATCTTGAGAATAGTTCAGGTACTACTGTATAAATTGTCTCTTCCACTGTTAGATCGATTAATTGTTCTTAATAATGATGATAAAAAAGATCTTGTTTTGAAATATAGGGTTGCTGTGAAAGAGTGCAGTGTGCTAGGCGGAATAGGTTTGCAATTAAATGACTACCCTTTTTCAAAGCCAAAGTGCTACAACCAGTTTATATTTATTGGCAGGTTGCTGACTGAAAAAGGCATAAATGAATTCCTTGATGCTGCTGAAGCCGTTAAAGCAAAATATCCAGATGCTTCATTTATTATTCTGGGTGAGACAGAGCCAGAAAGTAAATCCTCCGTTTCTCTTGAGCGCCTTAACTTATTAACAAGCCAGGGTGTTGTGCAATACCTTGGACAAGTGGGTAGCGTATTGGATTATCTCACTCAGGCCAGTGTCTTTGTATTGCCCTCATATCGAGAGGGTGTCCCAAGGAGTACACAGGAGGCTATGGCCGTTGGTCGTCCAGTTATTACATCTGATGTGCCTGGATGCAGAGATACTGTTATTAATAATGTGACCGGTTTCCTTGTCCCACCTTTTGATTCCGAAGCAATAGCAAAAAAAATGATCTATTTTCTGGATAACCCTAGAGTTATTGATGAGATGGGTAAAGCGTCTTTTGAGTATGCAAAGGAAAACTTTGATGCTTTAAAGGTGAACGATAGTCTCTACCGTTTACTCTTGTAATCACCGAAACTCAATGATCTAAAATCATTGATTTTAAACGCTCTCTCGAATAACCACTCCATGGCCGATTTCTATAGTGTTACCTGTACTCCAGAAAGGAACCCATGATCAATGTGTCGATAACATCGTCGGCAATGGCATTTTACCCACTTTCTTCAGGGTTTTTCTTGAGTACTCCTTTAACGCATCGGGGGCGCAGACGGTCGCCAGTATCTGACCATTTAGTAGTCACGATAAAGGGTTGGCCTTGTTGGGTTTTTTCAGGTAACCAAGCAGGTTAGCCCTCAGTTGGCTGATTCTGACCTGTTTCATTTTTTATTCCCTGTACAAAATTATTGTACTTCTCTAACTGGTTAAGCCAGAGTGTTTCTGTAATAAGATGTTAAAGCGTTTGATGGATATTTTCGGTGCCTTGGTTGCACTGATTCTTTTTAGCCCGATTATGGCGTTTACAGCCTGGAAGGTAGCCAGAACCATGGACAGGCCCGTTTTCTTTCGACAGGTCCGCCCGGGGTTGGATGGCAAGCCTTTTGAAATGGTGAAATTCCGTACCATGCGGGATGCCAATGGGCCGGATGGTAAACCTTTGCCGGATGCTGAGCGTATTACTCCTTTTGGCAGTTTTATGCGTCGCGCTAGTCTTGATGAATTGCCGGAGTTTTGGAATGTACTGCAAGGGGATATGAGTCTGGTGGGGCCTCGACCATTATTGATGCAGTACCTCCCACTCTATTCTAAAGAGCAGTATCGTCGCCATGAGATGAAACCGGGCATTACCGGCTGGGCTCAGATTAATGGGCGTAATGCGATTTCCTGGGATGAAAAGTTCAAGTTGGATGTCTGGTATGTGGATAACCAATCTCTCTGGCTCGATATCAAAATTCTTTTTTTAACGGTTAAGAAAGTGGTTTTGCGGGAAGGGATTAGTGCGGATGACCATGTGACTATGCCTTTCTTTGAAGGCTCGCCTTCGAACGTTTCCCAATCCTCGCAGCCCGTTACCCGTCTAAGAAAAGGGCCAAAAGCCGAGAAGGTTTAAGTTTTGCAGGTGACGGACTACGAATTGCGGACAACGAATAAAGACGAATCAAATGAATAGTACATTATTGATATTAGGAGCTGGCGGCCATGCCCGCGTCGTTGCCGATTGTGCTTTAGCAACGGGGCAATGGTCGGGTATCGCTTTCCTGGATGACCGCTATCCTGAGCTTGATTCAATGAATGGCTGGCCAGTTGTGGGGCGCATTTCTGATTTGGAATCGTTTGTTCCTGAATATCCCATGATGGCTTTAGGGGTTGGTGTCAGCTATGAAAGTTTGCGGCTGGAGTTGCTTGTCCGTGGTCAGCAGGCCGGTGCGAAATTGCCTGCCATTATTCATCCGAAAGCAACCATCTCACCGTTTGCAACGGTAAGTGATGGTTCTGTGGTGTTTGCCGGTGCGGTTATTAATGTGAATGCCCGTATCGGTTCCGGCTGTATTATCAATACGGTTTCATCCATAGACCACGACTGCTCTATAGGGAATGGCACTCATATTTCACCAGGCGCTTTGCTGGCAGGTGCAGTCACCATTGGTGAAAAAGCCTGGATCGGTATGGGAGCGAAAATCCTGCAGTGCATTTCTGTTGGTGATGAAACTGTTGTTGGGGCTGGTGCTGTGGTGCTTTCTGATGTTCCGGCGAATAGTAAAGTTGTTGGTGTTCCTGCCCGGCCTATCTTTTAAAGGCCGATTTCCATGGTCCTTAAAAACGTTTTGTTTTCTTCTTTAATGGTAAAGGTACCGATAGTCAACTAGGCTGGACGAGTTATCTTGAACATGGTGTTGCAGGTTTGTTTCAAAAATTTGGATTTACTGGTAAATCAACATTTTTTATAAAATTAGGGAAGATCATAAGCAAGGCTTTTTATATTATCTCAGCGACCATGGGGAGTATCTTGATGGCACTGGGTGGAGCTTATGCAGGTTCTTACAATTTTCGTACTGAGTGGGTTGAGGTCAGTGGCTCCTTTGATTCTCTGCTGTGTATACTTTTTAATCCTGTTTCATCCCTTGTCAGTGGTGGTGCTTTGCTTGTCTTTGGTGCTGTCGGTACTTATCTTGACCAATCACGTCAGCAGGCAGAGATAACTCAATTAAGAGAAGGCAGTAAATCTTTTGCAATTATAAAAAACGCTTTGAATGCAGCTCAGGAAGAACTGCAATTCCAAAAATCGAAAACTTCAGAGCTACACAGTGAGCTGGTTCAGTCTTGGTTAATTGGAGCCTACAAATCTCTTAAACTTAATAACCAGGAACGAGTGACTATTTATTATGAGCATGATGAAGAATTTTACCTGCTTGCACGCTACTCAAAAAATCCACACTTTGCAAAGATACATCGCCAAAAATTCCCTCTTAACCAAGGAGTCATCAGTTTAGCTTGGCAAAATGGCCTTCATCTGGAACTGAGTTGCCCAAATCAAAAATTGATCGATGATTATATTCAACACATGTATGTGAATTATGGCTATTCACCTGAAAAAATAGAAGCACTTGCAATGAAGAGTTGTCGTTATCTGGCTAAGGCAATAATAGATGCCGATGTTCATATTGGTGTTATCGTTTTTGAAAGTACTGAAGAATACTTTGTTGAGAGTGAAGCTCAAAGAGAGGATATAATAAGGTATTGTGACAGCTATCAGGGACGGATTTCTAAATTTGTCAGGGATGGATTTGAGTTTAATAAAGAAATAAATTTAAAGCGAAAAGGTAATCAAAAGCCAATAATTGAAGACGAGCTTATAAAAGAACTAGGGGGCGCGAATTGAATAGATTACAGCAAATAATCGCGTATCTTTGTGTGAACTATCCTAACAAGTCTGAGCTTTCCAAAGCCAGGCTGACCAAAATGGTTTACCTGTCTGACTGGTTTTCTGCCCTTCTTGATGGAAGGCAGCTCACGAATATTGATTGGATGTTCAATCATTATGGACCTTATGTTGATGATGTCATAGCGGCTGCGCATAACGGTATTGGTTTTATGGTTATTAATGACACAACCATGTATGGTTCTCATAAAAATGTCATATCGTTCCAGGGAGATGTTTCAAATATTCAACTCACCGACCGTGAAAAAGTGATTCTTGATGCAGTAATCGATAAAACAAAGAGCCTTTGCTTTAACGATTTTATTGATTATGTATATTCTACCTACCCGGTTAAGAAGCAAGAGAGGTATTCTAACTTAAATCTTGTTTCTCTTGCTCAGCAGTTCAGGGAATCCAGAACCTGATATTTAGTTTTTCAAGTCTTTCCGGCTTGTTCATTTTTCGTAATCTGTAAAGGCGTTTTCTTTTTTCGGGCAACGGATTACGAAAAGCGGACAACAACAATCAATGCCCCTCATACTCCAGAAAAAGAGTCACCGGCAAATCAAACCGTTCAGCCAGGCTTTGCATCTGCCGCAGGTTCAGCGGTCGCTTGCCGTTTAATACTTCCGAAACGACACCCTGACTGCCGATCTCAGGCAGTTCGGCCTGAGTCAGGCCGTGCTGGCGCATTAATACTTTGATCAGGGCAATTGCACCATCCTGTTTGTCCCATTGTGAAAGCACTGGGTCTGTCTGGTATTCATAATGCTCTATTTTCTGGGCGATCATGTCCAGAAGGAGATTTCTGGGATCATTCGGGTTATCGCCGATGGTTCTGTAGAGCAGTTCCGTGGCATCAAGGGCCTGTTGATATTCGTTTTCGTTATTGATGCCTTCCAGAAAGGGGCAACTTCCAGTAAATGGTGAAAACGCCGGATTAATTCGGCCATGCCTTTTGAATCGTTCAGGTTCACAGTCTTCCTCCATTCCGGAAGCGTTTGGTGAGTTCATCGTACCCTTTATGGTCAACAATGTGCTTTACAAAGAGCTTCTGATTCATCAAGTAAATAATGCCAACTAGCCGGATGTGGTTACCGGCAATATCGATGACATAGGCATCTTTGTCATAATGAAAACGCTCTGCCGTTTTGAAGACCTGTTTTAAGGAATGAATATCCACAAAGCTTTCATAGTAGTCCAGTTAAAGCCGCTGTTCGTTTCCCGTTGCCCGTAATCCGTTAAGCTTTTTTTCTTCTCTTTTTCGGATAACGGATTACGGGAAGCTGCTAGCGAGTTTTGCCATTAATTTAATTACTCAGTTTGAAGAAACATGCTAAACACCCCCTTTTCCCCTTGGCCTTCCTACACCCAGGAAGAGGCCGATGCGGTCAGCCGTGTAGTGTTGTCCAATAAAGTCAATTACTGGACCGGCACTGAAAGCCGTGAGTTCGAACGTGAATTTGCGGAATACTGCGGAACCAATTATGCCATTGCTTTGGCTAACGGAACTCTGGCATTGGACCTGGCGCTTCATGCCCTGAAGATTGGTGCCGGTGATGAGGTGGTGGTTACGCCTCGCACCTTTCTCGCTTCGGCCAGCAGTATTGTTAACGCCGGTGCGAAACCCGTTTTTGCCGATGTGGGCCATGCCTCCCAGAATATCACTGCCGAAACTATCCGGGCAGTGTTAACGGAACGCACCAAAGCCATTATCTGCGTCCATCTGGCAGGGTTGCCCTGTGATATGGATCCGATTATGGATCTGGCCGCCGAGCATAATCTTTATGTGATTGAAGATTGCGCCCAGGCTCATGGAGCAAAATATAAAGGCCGTTCGGTAGGCAGCATTGGCCATATCGGTGCCTGGTCATTCTGCCAGGACAAGATTATGACCACCGGCGGTGAAGGCGGCATGGTCACTACTAACGATGAAGCGCTGTGGAAAGTGATGTGGTCTTATAAAGACCACGGCAAATGTTACGACGCGGTATACAACACCGAGCACCCGCAGGGTTTCCGCTGGTTGCATAATTCCTTTGGTACCAACTGGCGTATTACCGAGATGCAATCGGTGATAGGCCGCATCCAACTCAAAAGGATGCCACAATGGACCCGCCAACGGCAGGCCAGTGCTGCAGCAATTAATGAGGTTTGCCGGACATTTTCTGCCCTGCGGGTACCGGAAATTCCGGAAGGGGTTGAGCATGGCTGTTACAAGCATTATGTGTTTGTTCGGCCTGAGCAACTGAAAGCAGGCTGGGATCGAGACCGGATTGTTGATGAGATTATCGCTTCGGGTGTTCCCTGTTATCAGGGTTCCTGCTCTGAGGTTTACCTGGAAAAAGCGTTTGATAACACTGATTTCCAGCCTAAAGAACGACTGCCGACTGCAAGGGAGTTGGGAGAAACCAGTTTGATGTTTCTGGTGCATCCGACTTTGACCCAGGCTGAAATTGCGAAAACCTGTGAAGTGATTCAGCGAGTTATCAGTGAGGCTTCAGCTTAAAAAATTTTGTTTACTTTCCTTTAAAGTCGTTTTCCGTTACCCGCAAAAGATAAGATAAGTACTTTTACGGGAAGCTTGCCATATCATGGTCTTTAAATCGTACTTTAATTCTGAATCTATCATTTTTTATGTATTTTACTGTTTTGCAGCCTGACAAGTGCAAAACTTCATAACAGTCCTCAAGACCGTGTTATTCGCTATATGCTCAGAAACAGATTAGTTTCCTTATCAAGGACAAAAAAACGTCTTATCAGTCTGGTGATTGATGTTTTAATCATTTGGCTGGCGCTGATTTTATCCTTTGTCGTCCGTTTGGGTATAGAGGACTTTGATGATCACAGGGCACTATTTTTTAAACTATGCCTCCTGTGCCCGGTTATCTGTCTGCCCATCAATATACGCCTGGGCCTTTATCGGGCGGTGCTCAGATTTGTAGGGCCGCAGGTTACCCTGACGATTTTAAGAACAACGGTTCTTTCTGTTACTGGCATTATACTGGTGACCTACGTTCTTGGGTGGTCTGTACCCAGAAGTATTCCTTTCCTTTTTGGATTGATTCTGTTGTTTATGCTGGGCATTTCCCGATATGGTGCCCGTTACTGGCTGGCAGGCCACAAGATCAAGGATATTTTGCTAACACCATTTGCTATTACCGCTCAACCTGAACAGATCAAAAGAGGTAAACCTGTAGCCATCTACGGGGCAGGGGAAGCAGGGTGTCAGTTAATCTCTGCATTGGATCGCGGTTGGGAATTCAGGCCGGTGGTCTTTCTGGACGATGACAGTGCCATGGTGGGCAGAACAGTTTATGGAAGAAAGGTACACCATAGCAGTAAATTGCCTGAACTGGTTGAGAAAGCCTTTGTTGATCAGGTATTACTGGCAATGCCCTCGCTACCTGAATCCAGGCGTAAGTCTATTTTGCGCGATCTGGAAGCTTTGAATATTCCCGTAATGACGATGCCGGGTATGGATGACCTGGTCAGTGGTCGCCTGAAAATCCAGGATATCAAGGAGGTGGAAATTGGAGACCTTCTTGGCAGAGACCCGGTTCAGCCAGATAATCAATTATTGAATCAGTGCATTCATGGGTTGAATGTGATGGTTACCGGGGCAGGGGGGTCAATTGGTTCGGAGTTATGTCGTCAGATTGCTAAGTTAGAGTGCAAAAGCCTTATTGTGTTTGATCACTCTGAGTACAACCTGTATCGGATTGAACAGGAAATCCGGCAGATAAAAGAACATGCTGGTTTGAGTTTTAACCTGGTCTCCGTTCTGGGTTCGGTTAATGACCCCCGTCGTTTGTTGGATGTCATCAGCGCTTATAAAATTGACACGATTTACCATGCTGCTGCCTATAAACATGTGCCTATTGTTGAGCATAATATTTCTCAGGGTGTGAGAAATAATATTATGGGCACTCTTTATGCAGCACAGGCTGCGATGGTCGGGAATGTTGCCAACTTTGTTCTCATTTCCACAGATAAGGCGGTGCGCCCTACCAATGTAATGGGCGCTACCAAACGTTTTGCTGAGCAGGTTTTACAGGCGTTCAGCAAACAGCATAAAGTGGAATTAATGCATCCTGAAATGTTTGGTAAACAGAAGTATCAACCCATAGTAAATCAGACTCGTTTTACCATGGTCCGCTTTGGTAACGTGCTCGGTTCCAGTGGTTCAGTCATTCCGCTGTTTCGTGAACAGATTCGCTCTGGTGGCCCTGTGACGGTTACCCACCCGGAAATCACCCGTTATTTTATGACGATTCCTGAAGCCGCTCAGTTAGTTATTCAGGCTGGATCTATGGGGGGCGGTGGTGATGTTTTTCTGTTGGATATGGGCAAACCCGTTAGAATTGCTGATTTGGCAAGACATATGATTCGATTGTCTGGTTTTGTTGAAAAGAATGTTGATAATCCAGAGGGTGATATTGAAATCCAATATACTGGTTTGCGCCCTGGTGAAAAACTTTATGAAGAGCTTTTGATTGGCGACAATGTTAGTGATACCCATCATCCCTTAATATACCGAGCGATGGAAGAGAGTTCAGACTGGGGCATCCTGACTCAGGGTATCGAAAGGATACTGCTCTCCATAGAGCATCATGACTATGATAGAGCAAGAGGCATTATGGTTGATTTCGTTTCGGGCTTTACTCCGGACAGTATCCTGGTGGACTGGCTGTGCCAGCCATCTGCTAAAAAAGTAGGTGACAAGAAATCTCACCAGCTTGAGACTGCTTAACAGTAGCTGCTGTGTTTTGGTTTTATTTCATCTTTATTTAACCAAGCGAGCTAGGGAAAAATCATGAAAGCCCCCGAAGCCATTGGGCTCAATGGCTATAAGGATATCCCCTTATAGAGCAAAATATACATCCAGTGTCTTATACAAAAAAGATTTGGATGTTCTGGAAATGAATGCATTTGATTTAATGAATAGGCTATCTGCCATTTATGACGCACGTCAACAATGGAAAGTAGACCATAAACTTGCTGATATTCTG
>NZ_JBLYNS010000087.1:0-22044 GCF_049310205.1 Endozoicomonas sp. ALC013
GAGTCGTTTTCAATGATGGCCAGCCAGACTGGTTTGGCCATTGACGAAAGTTCGCTTATGCAAAAACCGTTCCGGCAGGAAAAGTGTCGCGCAGAAACACGATAAAGTCAGTTTTTGGGCATAAATGAAGGGATTTTCATTTGTTGAAACCTGGCTATGTTTTCAGCAAATTCTGGTGCGTCCTTATTAGCCATTGCCATCTCAAGGTCGAAAGCGTCAACTTTCAGATCATCACCAACGACACTGTTGAAGCTTTCTACTGCCTGGTTAAAGTTTGCTTTAGCCACATTAATGTCAGATTCAAACGCTATGTGAGTATTACTTCTATGACTCAGGTCCTGTAACTCATTTTTACACTTTTGCATCTGTTTCAGGGTATCGCAAAGGTTGGTGAATTTTTTCTCAGTGTCTGGATTTTTGAGGGCCAGATCTATTGGCTGCTCAACACTCTCTTTTCTCTCCGTGCTTGACATAAATGCAGGGATTTTCATTTGTTTATATTTCGCTGCGTCTTCAGCAAATTCTGGCGAGTGTTTATTTGCCATTGCCATCTCAAGGTCTGATGCGTCAATTTGTTTATCCGCACTGACGGATTTATTGAAGCTTTTGACCGCCGCTTTATAGTCTGCTTTAACCAGCTGAACTTCAAGACTGCACACTCGGAATTCTTCCGTACCGCGTGTCAGGTTTTGTAAGTCATTTTTATAAGATTGCATCCGCTCCAAGGTAGAGCAAAGGGTGTCAAAATTCCTTTTGATGGTGGCTGGATTGGCCTGCTTTGCTGGCTGCTCAACATTCTTGCCTCTTGCTGGTTTGTCACTGATGGTTGGGCCGTGTTGCTGTGTTGGCTTGTACTTTTGGGCGTGTCTGTCCCGGATGCTGGTTTTTTCGGGTGTTGACGAAAAACGGGATAACAGGGATGACAGGAATGACTTGAATGTATTTGTTGTTGTGACCTTAAACCCGCGAAAGTCTCCCTCTGATTTATTGGTTTCCGGAGTTTTAACGTCGTTGATTGTCGGTGTCAGGTTGACAGGTTGATGGCCGCCGCCGACTCCATGCATCGCAGTGTCTCCCCAGCACAATTAAGAAGATAGTGAAATATAGTCTATTTGTCGGCTTGTATGGCTAATGAATGAGTGCAAGCCAGAAGGTATCTTTGACGGAATGAATGTTCCCATAAAGGATGTTTCGAATCCCGTGTTTGCTAGGAGGCTGACCGAGAATAGACTGCCCTACGCGGCAACTGCTCCTGCGTTGCCCTAGCTCCTGCATCCATGCAGTCGTGCGGTGGCAGCAAATTGGCCTAAAAAGTCAGAAATTTTTAGCAAATAGAGCCACTATTCACTAAAAATTTCCGACTTTTTATCTTCAGTTTCTCGCAATCCTCGCTACGGACGCTTAAGTCCGACAGGCTCCTGGCGCTTAAGTAGATCAGTTTTCATTTTTTCAAACTTGGCTAAGTCTTTAGCAGATTCAGGCGAGCGTTTTTCCTCCGGCACCTGTAATGCGTCAATATCAATTTTCAGTTGAGGGCCCACCGTTTTATTGAATTTTTGCTGGGCACGGGTACCCTTTTGTTTGGCACCAGCCATGACATTTTGACATTCAGTGATCTGTGCCTTGACTTCCGTGTGTCGCGGGCCATTGACTGCCCCGGGAATCCTCAGAAGCCTGTCGTTAGTGCTATAAAGCTCTGACAGTTCTTCTTGTAACTGTTGTATTTTCTCCAATTCCTGGTTGATTTGAGAAAAGAGTTTCATGGACTTTGGGTTATTACTTGCCTTTTTCAAAGCCTGCTCAAAATCCTGGCTGATGTCTTTGATGCCGTCGTTATCCCTCTCATTAAACAAGGGGTGCAGGGCGGAGGCGAGCACGGTGATATTTCGTGAAGCAAGCTTGGCGTTGTCGGGGATTGATGAATAATTTGCAGAGAGAATATTTCTTACACCTTTAACAACGGTGACTTTGAGCTGGCCAAAAAAGCCTTTGTCAGTCTGGGCATTGCTGTCGTTTGCTGGTGCCAGATTGGCGAGCTGCTGAGTGCCTCCTACTCCATGCATGCGCTTATCTCCGCGATAATTATGAAAATTTTTCTATCGGCTGATTCCTGTCATTCATAAGCACCGCCAGAAGTCCTGAGGCCAGGATGCTTCTGGCGTGATTCCCTTATCACATGGTTTTCATTGCCTCCTGCATTTCGGTACGGATATTGCAGGACTTGGGCCCGAAGATCGCCTGCATATTATGGCCAACTACCACAACTGCGGTTGCGCCCAGTTGTTTTATCCGGTCAATATCGGCATTTTCTGTATTGTTAACGGTGACTCTAAGGCGGGTAATGCAGGCATCCAGGTGTTTAATATTGCCTTGACCGCCAAACGCATTAATCAGGTTAACGGCCAGCTCGCTGGATGGCCCGACATTGACTTCGCTGTCACTTTCATCTTCGCGCCCGGGCGTTTTCAAGTTAAGTGCCAGAATCAATACCCGGAAAATAACATAGTAAAGAACGGCATAGAGTGCCCCGAGAATAATGATCCAGACAGGTTTGGTGGCAATGCCGAAATAGAGCACATAGTCGATCAGGCCATTGGAAAAGGACATGGCCATCTTGATGTTCAGATAGTTGGTGATGGTGTAAGCCATGCCAGCCAGCAACGCGTGCATACCATAGAGCAGCGGAGCAACAAACAGGAAAGAAAATTCAATGGGCTCTGTGATGCCTGTCAGTAACGAGGTCAGTGCTGCAGAGATCATGATACCGCCAGCTTTTGCCCTGTTTTCCGGTTTTGCACAATGCCACATGGCAATGGCAGCAGCAGGCAAACCAAACATTTTGAACAGATAGCCGCCGGCCAGAAAACCGGCGGTTGGGTCTCCGGCAAAGAAGCGGGCAATATCGCCATTAAATACCGTACCGGACTCGTCAATAAATTCACCCATTTCCATATGGAAAGGCACGTTCCAGATGTGGTGCAGGCCAAAAGGGATGAGTAGCCTTTCGACAAAACCGTAAACAAACCCTGCCGCCTCCGGGTTTTCATTCACTGACCAATGGGAAAAGTTATTGATAACGGATTGGACTGGAGGCCAGATAAAGCTCAGCAGAATACCAAGGAAAATGGCACCAATGCCGGTAGCAATGGGGACAAACCGTTTACCGGCAAAGAAACCAAGATACTCCGGTAACTGAATTTTGTAGTATCGGTTAAACATCACTGAAGCCAGTATCCCGACAATGATGCCACCAAAGACGCCGGTATCAATGGTACTAATGCCCATCACCGATGAGGGTTCAAAGCCCAGTTGATTGGCCATGATACCCATGGTGCCGAGCATAATGACAAAGCCAACGACAGCAGCTACTGAAGAAACACCGTCGTTTCCCGCCAGCCCTATGGCCGTACCAATGGCAAAAATCAGCGGCAGATTGCTGAATACGGCACCGCCGGCATTGGCCATAATGCTGGAAATCAGGTCCGGTATGAACGAAAACCCTGCACTGCCCACGCCCAGAAGAATCCCGGCTACGGGCAGTACGGCAACTGGCAGCATTAATGCTTTACCAATTTTTTGCAGCGTACCGAAAGTACTTTTGATCATGAGGGTGGCTCCGGAAAGGGATTAACCGGTCAGACCGCTTCTTGGATAGTAACCGGTCAACTGCAACACCTGCCCGTTATAAATGGCGACGGAGTACAGATACCCTGCTGCAATCAGATTGAGTCAGTCTCGGTTAGTGTTGGAGGAGAAATACAATAGTCCATAAGAATAGACCAACTGGATGCTTTACTAAGGAGCTTGTCAGATTCTGTTGGTTCGTAGATGAAGCCATTAATGGCTCGGTAGGTATATCTCGAAATAACTTGATCTGGATCAAGTGATCGCGTGCGGCTTTTACGTATAATTCAAAGCGTGCACTGGATCAACGAGAGCAGGTCAAACAACAAGAAATGCCCAGCTCCGGGTCTGGGTAGTCAACACCACAGCATGGAAATTAGAATAGAAGCGGGAGCATCAGGGTGGCAGTCAATAAAGCTCAGGTTTGAGGGGACCTGGGCTTTTTTTTATCTTTTCAGAAAATGTTACGATTACTAACGGATGTGAGTATTATTAATCAAACGTAGTTTCCCTGCCCCTGCTGGCAATAAGCCAGGGCGCAATTGGGGCTGAGCAATGGAGCTGATGGATTCATGCAATATCTGATTACCGGTGGTACCGGGTTTATTGGGCGCCGACTGGTTCATCGTCTGCTTAATGAAGGGCATCAGGTGGTCGTGTTGAGTCGTCAACCGGCTAAAGAAGTTCGTCTGCAACTATCAACCCGGGTAAAGCCTGTTTCCTCGCTATCCGCTGTTAATCCAGCCTCGTATTTTGATGCGGTGATTAATCTTGCCGGGGAGGGCATTCTCGATAAAAGATG
This sequence comes from Endozoicomonas sp. ALC013, assembly GCF_049310205.1. NCBI lineage: Bacteria > Pseudomonadati > Pseudomonadota > Gammaproteobacteria > Oceanospirillales > Endozoicomonadaceae > Endozoicomonas > Endozoicomonas sp. ALC013. The sequence goes on from NZ_JBLYNS010000087.1 coordinate 4,427, forward strand.
GAGCCAGGCTCGCAAAAAGACCCTGCTGGATAGCCGCATTGGGGTAACGTCAGAGCTGGTGGACCTGATTGAGCGGATGGAAAATAAACCGGGCTGTTTCATCAGTGCTTCTGCAATCGGATATTATGGCTTCTCCCGTCCCGGCGAGGAGCTGGATGAGTCCGCAGAAGTGGGCAGTGACTTCGCGGCAACCCTTTGTGATCGCTGGGAACAGGTGGCCAGGCGCGTTGAGACGTTGGGGGTTCGCACCTGTATCGTCAGAATCGGTGTGGTGTTGCACCCCAGTGGCGGAGCGTTGCAGAAGATGCTACCTGTTTTCCGTCTGGGGCTGGGGGGGCCAATTGGCAATGGCCGACAGATCATGTCCTGGATACACATGGACGATATGCTCAATGCATTGCTCTATCTGGTAAACCACCCGGAAACAAAAGGGGTTTTTAATGCCGTTTCCCCGGAGATTCTGACCAACAAGGCATTTGCCAAAGAGCTTGGGCGTGCGGTTCGCCGACCGGCCATCTTGACCACGCCAGAAAGTGCTCTTGCGTTGATGCTTGGAGAGTCTGCACAGTTGCTAACGGAAGGGCAGGCGGTGACGCCCAGGCGACTTCAGGAAGCAGGCTTTACCTTCGCTTACCCCAATGCCAGAAAGGCTTTGGCATCACTGCTTGCTTACCTGCGATAAACGCTCCTCACTGGCCGGGGGCGTTTCTTATCCTGATCATTGCAGACCGTGTAAATAAATTAACGGTCTCAAAGATTTTTTTATTATAAGATTTCATAACTGATTATAGATATCTCAAGGCTGAGAACCATGACTCAGGCATTGGCCATCAAGAATTTAAAAAAAGTATACGACGACGGGTTTGTTGCTCTGAAAGGGGTTGACCTGGAGGTCGAGAAAGGCGACTTTTTTGCCTTGCTGGGTCCCAATGGTGCCGGTAAATCAACCACCATCGGCGTGATTTCATCAATGGTCCGAAAGTCTGCCGGGAGTGTCTCTGTCTTCGGCCATGACATTGAGCATGACCTGGTTCGGGCCAAGCGTTCCCTGGGGGTAGTGCCCCAGGAATTTAATTTTAACCAGTTTGAAAAAGTTGAAGACATCCTGGTCAGTCAGGCTGGCTATTATGGCCTTTCTGCCAGGCAGGCCAGACCCCGTATTGAGCACTACCTGAAAAAACTCGGCTTGTGGGATAAACGCTTTACCCAGTCCCGAATGCTGTCGGGCGGTATGAAGCGACGTTTGATGATTGCCAGGGCGTTGATCCATGAACCTGAATTACTGATTCTTGATGAACCCACCGCAGGCGTGGATATAGAGCTGCGTAGAAGTCTGTGGGAGTTTATCAAAGAGATCAACGACCAGGGCACTACGATTATTCTGACTACCCACTATCTGGAAGAGGCGGAGCAACTCTGTCGTAATATTGCCATCATCGATCAGGGGGAAATCGTGGAAAACACCAGCATGAAACGGCTGCTCAGCCTGTTGCAGAAGGAAAGCTTTGTCCTGGATTTGCGCCAGCCTATTGAACAGATACCGGTGTTTTCAGGCTATAAGGTGAACAAAATTGACAATAACTCCCTGGAAGTTGAAGTGGATAAGAATACGGGCGTGAACGATCTGTTCCGACAGCTGAGTGAACTTAAAATAGAAGTCGCCAGCATGCGAAATAAAAACAACCGACTGGAAGAGCTTTTTGTCAATATGACCAACGGTGCCTTGAAAGGTGAAAGTGCAACGGGAGGCGAAGCGTGATGTCAGGCTTGGAACATGGGGGAAGTCGGGGATTGCCAGAAAGGCCGCAACACAGTGAGTTTCGTTATCACTGGGTTGCCTTTGTCACCATCTTTGCCAAGGAAGTGCGGCGCTTTATGCGAATCTGGCCGCAAACTCTGTTACCACCGGCGATTTCCATGGTGCTCTATTTTGTTATTTTCGGGGCGGTGATTGGTTCGCGCATTGGTACCATGAGCGGCTTCAGTTATATGACTTACGTTTTGCCCGGGTTGATCATGATGTCGGTGATTACCAACAGCTTCAGTAACGTGGCCTCCAGTTTTTTCAGCAATAAATTTCAGCGAAGCATTGAAGAGGTGCTGATATCTCCCGTGCCCAACTGGATCATTCTGGCGGGTTATGTGCTGGGAGGGGTGGCCCGGGGTGTGATTACCGGGGCTATCGTCATGGGGTTGGGCCTGTTTTTTGTTGAGCTGGATATCCATGATGTGTTTGCAACTTTACTGGCCGTGGTCATGACCGCCACCCTGTTTGCCCTGGGAGGGTTTATCAATGGCATTTTTGCCAGAAAGTTTGACGATGTATCCATTATTCCGACCTTTGTATTGACGCCCATGACCTACCTTGGTGGTGTCTTTTACTCCATCGAAATCCTGCCCGAATTCTGGCAGAAAGTCTCTATGCTGAATCCGATTCTCTATCAGGTGAATACCTTTCGCTATGGACTTCTGGGGGAGGCAGGTGGTGTTGATACCCGCTTTGCTTTTGCGGTAATGTTGCTGGCGATATTGTTACTGGGTGCTTACAGCTTGCACCTGCTGAAAACGGGTCGAGGTCTGAGAAGTTGATGGTTGTTGGCAATGAATGATGTTCTGCATGCTTCACCGCTGGGTAAAAACAGCGACTACAAATCGGCATACGATCCTTCGCTGCTGTTTCCCATTGAGCGGCAAGACAAGCGTATAGAGCTGGGTATTGATCCGGATAATTTGCCGTTTTACGGTCGTGATCTCTGGTATGGCTATGAGCTTTCCTGGTTAAATCTTTCCGGAAAGCCCGTTGTCCGCGTTGCCCGGTTTGAGCTGCCCTGCAGCTCCCCCTGCCTGATTGAATCCAAGTCGTTCAAACTGTATCTCAACTCATTTAATCAATCCCGGTTTGCCAGTGCTGAACAGGTTGCAGACTGTATTGCCCGGGACCTTTCGGCAGCAGCCAAAGCACCGGTGGCAGTGCGGCTATATACCATCAATGAATTTGAGGCCCGTGCTTTTGATCCTGCGCCGGGAACCAATATTGATGAAGTTGATGTCATTGTGGATTGTTACCAGTATGACCCAACGCTCTTGGCCAGAAGCTCAACAGGTGATAAATCAGCGGCTGATAATGGGCTAGTCAGTGAGACGTTGAATACCCATTTGCTGAAATCCAACTGTCCGGTTACCGGTCAGCCTGATTGGGGAACGCTGGTGGTCAGTTATTGTGGTGAGCAGATTGATCATGCATCGCTACTGAAATATGTCTGTTCATTCAGGGACCACCAGGAGTTCCATGAACAGTGTGTTGAGCGAGCGTTTGTTGATCTGCAAAAACACTACAGGTTTACAGAGCTGACGATCTATGCCCAATATCTGCGGCGGGGTGGGCTGGATATTAACCCCTGGCGCAGTAAATCAGATAGCAAACCAGGGGCTCTGCGTTTGATTAGACAATAAGTCTCAATGATTTCTCATCAAGCACAATAAGCGGGAAGGCCGGTGTTTAATCGGTCTTGCTCTTGGTATGCTCGGTCAGATCCCGTAAATCGTCTAATATCTTTGATTTCTTTGTCTCATCGAGTGAAGACAGAATAACGTTTTGTTCAGCTTCCTTGTAAGCCTGCTGCTCAAGGTAACACCCCTCAAAACGCATTTTCAGTCTTTTTGCCATGTCAATTTCATTTCCGCGGACACAAAACGCAATGAGCGGATTGAGCAGGAACAATTTGTCACTGACCTCTCCGGGAAGGTGCCAAGCGTAAGATGCGATAAAATCCTTGAAATTTGAAATCTCGTAGGGTTCCATGAACCTGATTTCACGATGCTTTTTTGTCAAAATATCCTTAATGGTGTCTTTAATTATTTGTTTGCCAGCTGCCTCGGGAGCTGCCAGTTTCAGCAGTTTATCGACATCGTAAGAGCATTGGCGAGATTCTTTCATGAGGGCTTTGACAAGGTCCTTGTCGGTAAGGTGAACTCTGAATTTTTTTGAAATATCTATTGCTCTATCGAAATTAAGCCTGGTAAAACAGAGATTCATGAGGGAGTAAGCCAGCTTGGTATCCTTGATACCGTGATTGAAAAATTCCTCAAAAAAATTCACTATGTCTTCGTACTTTTCTTCGTCCAGTTTTAGTAGCCATTTAGCGTCTTGCAAACATTTTTCCAGCCCGTTAGCCAGAGTATTTTTGGCAAACTCCAGGGATTGGGCATCTTGCAGATTTGCCAGTTTCAGTATTGCTTTGCCATGGTCATAAAGGGAGTGTTCGCCAGGTTCAGCGTCTGGTCCATATTTCTCGATCAGTTTATCGAGAACTTTGCTACTTTCAGCGTCTGATGCGTATTTCTCGATCAGTTCATCGAGAGCTATGCTACGTTCAGCGTCTGAATTGCATTGCGGGAGCAGTATTTCGATAGTTTTGGCAGGTTCAGTGTAGGGTGCGTATTCCTGGACCAGTTCATCGAGAGCTATCCTGAGACGGTCTGCTTCAAGATTTGCAGTTGCTTTGCAGGTATCTTTAATATGACAGGCATGGTCGAAATCTTTCCGGTCGAAGAACAACTCAAGAGCTGAATTTGCCAGTGTACTATCATCATGGTCACAATCTGCCAGCAAACAGTCGATAAGCGCTTTAAGCTTATTGTACTCTTCCGGGTGCAAACTACGGATAGATGGTAAGTTATCCTGCAAGACTGTTTTCAGGATATCCCCGGCTTTTTGCGCAGCCTGTTCCGGGGATGACAGTTTCAGCGATGCCAATAATGATTGAACCCTTGCGGCATCTTTTGCTTCTACAGCTTCTTTAAGAGCTGACAGAGCCTCTTCCGGATCCATCAGAATTGCGGGCTGCGGATCGGTTGTTATGCCAGTTTCGGATTGTGTGCCTTTACCAGCAGGGCCGCCTTGATCAGAGGAAGAAATTTTTCTGTCGGCAAGGGCCGTATCTGTGCCGGTGCCGGTTTCCAGGAAGCCAATAGCGTGAAGTATTCTGGTAACGACAGCGCCAAAAAAGCTGCTTTCAGCCTTTTCTGGTTTTTCTATTGACTGGTCAGATGGTTCCTGCCCGTTTGAGCTGAGCGGTAGAGGTGATGGTTGGAGCTTTGCAGGTTGCATAACTGATTAAATACCTCGCCAAGGTTATTGTTGTCAGTACTCAATCAGACAATAAAAAAAGCAATTAGTTGCAAGCAGTCAAACAAAAGTCTCAGGTTTATCGTAAGCGCCAATAAAACCGCCGTCATAGCCAGCCCAAACTTTACGACTTATCCTTTAGATGCTTTCACTGTCCAAGGTAGCAGCCGCTCCCGTTTCTCAACCGTGTCGGCATAAGGCAGTTCTTTAAAATTGCCCTTTACCTTTTTGCCTGGCTTGGCCTCGCCTTTTTTGGCATCGATAAATTTACGTCTCACATGGTCAAAACACCCAAGCTGCGTTATGCCTTCCTGGCGGCAGACTGCAATCAGGTTGATCAGTTAGTTGCCGGGACAGACGCATCAACCAGTTAGCCATAGTCGTGCGGGTGACCGAACCACCGTAGCAGGCGAGGATTTTTTCCTGCCGGTATAGATGCAGGGCATCACAGAACCTGGCAACAATGATGTAGGCCAGCATGCAGGTTGTCACTGCTGACTTGGGAATAGGATGCCTGGGCAACTCAGCGGCTTTGGTGATTCGTCTTTCTGGTTGATTGTCGTCTTGCGACTCCGGGAATACCCCGCTTCTCCTGTAGGATCTCTTTTACTCTCACCCTGGCAGGGATGATGTCCAGCTCTTTCCAGGCTGTTGCCATGCAGCCGGGCCAGATTTTTTTGTGCAGGGATGTGCCCCTGCCTGGCGGCCTTCTCCAGCCAGGTCAGGGCCACGGTGTAGTTCTGCTCCGTCCCCAGGCCCTTCAGGTGCATACAGGCCAGCTGATATTGTGCAGCGGCAACGCCCTGGTCGGCAGACTTGCAAAACCAGAACAGGGCTTCGGCGTAGTTCTGCTCCCCCCCCAGACCCATCAGGTACAAATAGCCCAGGTTGTTTTGTGCACCGGCGTGTCCCTGATCAGCAGACTTGCGGTACCAGGCCAGGGCCTCAGTATAGCTCTGCTCCACCCCCAGACCGTGTTGGTGCATCCAACCCAGACTGTGTTGTGCACCTGCGTCTCCCTGGTCGGCGGCCTTGCGGGACCAGATCAGGGCTTCGGCATAATTCTGCTCTGTTCCCAGCCCCTTCAGAAACATCCGACCCAGCTGATATTGCGATGCGGTGTCTCCCTGGTTGGCAGCCTTGTCGTACCAGGTCAGGGCTTCGGTGTGGTTCTGCTCCGTCCCCAGACCCTGATAGTACAACCAGGCCAGGTTGCTTTGTGCGGCAGCGAGTCCCTGGTCAGCGGCTTTGCGGAACCAGGTCAGAGCCTCACCGTAGTTTTGCTCCACCCCCAGCCCCTTAAAGTACATCCAGCCCAGGATGTTTTGCGTGCTGGGGTCTCCCTTTTTGGCGGCCTTGCGGAACCAGATAAAGGCCTCGATGCAGTTTTGCTCGGTCTCCCGAGGTAACTCCCCGATGATCCAGCTCAGATTGTTGTGTGCGGCGACACTTCCCTGTTCGAGACTCTTACAAAACCAGGTCAGGGCTTTGGCGTAGCTCTTCCTTACCCCCAGGCCCTCTGCATACATCCAGCCCAGGTTGTTTTGCGCGGAACTGTATCCCTGGCAGGCGGCCTTGCGGAACCAGGTGAAAGCCTTGGCGTAGTTTTGCCCCACTCCCAGGCCCCTTAAGTACATAGAGCCCAGGTTGTTTTGTGCGTCGGGGTCCCCACGCTTGGTGGCCTTTTGGAACCAGTTCAGGGCCTCGGCGTAGTTCTGCTCCACCCCCAGACCAATCAGGTACATTAAGCCCAGGTTGTTTTGTGCTTTGGCATTCCCGTGGTCGGCGGCCTTGTAGAACCAGGTCAGGGCCTCGGCGAAGTTCTGCTCCACCCCCAGACCGTACAGGTACATCAAGCCCAGTCTGTTTTGCGCTACTTTATTGTTGGTGGTCAATCCCGCGCTGATCAGCAGTGCTGCTATTTCCCAACGTTGTTGCTTTAACGACAGGGTTAGCGGGTTTTTCCTATCCAGGAACGAGCGCTGACCGGGGTTGAACCCGGTTGCCAGAATATCTTCTACATCCCTGACCCGGTTACCCTCAATTGACTTGAACAGCTCCTTCCGCAGATTTACGGGCCAGGTCATTGAGGGAGTACTGCCCGTTATCAAGCGGCGGTCAATTGGACACCGTGGGGTTATTTTCACCCAGTTGCTTATGCATGCGTGGTGGTATTCATGAGTGCACGGCTGTAACCTTACGACCGTAGCCGTGTCTTTGATTCGGATCTTCCGGGCCAGGGCCGCTGCAGTTCGAGAGCATCTTGTACCAGGACTTTCCCTGATTTCATCCCAGCAGATTGCACAAGATTGACTGATACTGTTCATAACTTGTCAGACTTGTCTATCAACCAGAAGTTCCGTGAAAAAGCTCCATTCGAAAGAGTGCCGAAATTATTTCCTGATCTATTTCATGAGTAGCCAGCAGGACTACCGGTCTTTAAACTTCATCGCCACCGAGTTGATACAATATCGCAGACCGGTAGGTTCCGGCCCGTCCGGAAATACGTGGCCCAGGTGAGCACCGCAATTAGAACAAAGGACTTCAGTGCGCTCCATGCCAAGGCTGTTGTCTTCCTGCATGGTGATCGCATCGCTGTCGATGGTTTGGTAGAAACTGGGCCAACCACACCCGGCATCAAATTTCACCGATGAGTCAAACAGCTTTTGCTGGCAGCAGACACAGTGAAAAACACCATCTTTCTCAAAGAAGTTATATTCGCCGGTAAAAGGCTGCTCAGTCCCCTTTTCACGGCACACATAGTACTGTTCATCGGTAAGCGTTGCCCGCCACTGTTCATCTGATTTTTTCTCGGTCATCAAATACTGCCCTCTTATTCCACTTTCATCAGTCAACAGAGACTTTCCTAGGATAACCGCCCGGTTAAAAACTATCTACACTAGTGCAACTCTTGCAAGATCAATTCATAATGCCACACGGCAAGCCCAAAGAACCTGAAACCATCGGTAAGACATCCATGAAGGATATTGAAAAATCCACCAAACTCGACAATGTCTGTTACGACATTCGCGGCCCCGTTCTTCGTGAAGCCAAGCGGCTGGAAGAAGAGGGACATCGTGTCATTAAATTGAACACGGGCAATCCCGCGGCGTTTGGCTTTGATGCCCCCGATGAAATCACCCAGGACGTGATCCGCAATTTGCCGTTGTCGCAGGGTTACTGTGATTCCAAGGGCCTGTTTTCAGCCCGCAAGGCCATTATGCAGTACTGTCAACAGAAGAACTTCCCGCCCATTTCTGTTGAAGACATTATTATCGGTAACGGTGTCAGTGAGCTGGTGGTGATGACCATGCAGGCATTGCTGAACAATGGCGATGAGATGCTGATCCCGGCTCCGGACTACCCCTTGTGGACCGCCGCTGTGCATCTGTCCGGTGGCCGTGCCGTTCATTATCGTAAGGATGAGCAGTCAGACTGGTGTCCGGATATTGACGATATCCGCAGTAAAATTACCGCCAAAACCCGGGGGATTGTGGTTATCAATCCAAACAACCCGACTGGTGCGGTTTATCCGGACGACCTTCTGAAAGAGATCGTACAGCTGGCCAGAGAGCACGACCTGATCATATTCGCTGACGAAATATACGATAAAATCCTCTATGACGGGGTTGAGCACACGGCCCTGGCCTCGCTGGCGGACGACGTGCTTTGTATCAGTTTTAACGGCCTGTCCAAATCTTACCGGGTTGCCGGCTTTCGGGCGGGCTGGCTGGTGGTGTCCGGCCCGAAGCAAAATGCCAGAAGCTACCTTGAAGGCCTGGAAATGCTGGCCTCAATGCGCCTCTGTGCCAACGTACCTGCGCAACACGCCATTCAGACCGCATTGGGTGGTTACCAGAGTATTAATGACCTGATATTGCCCGGCGGCAGACTGCTTGAGCAGCGTAACCGGGCCTGGGAAATGCTGGATCAGATACCGGGCGTCAGCTGTACCAAGCCCAAAGGAGCCCTCTACCTGTTCCCCAGGCTCGACCCTGAACATCACAAGATCCATGATGATGAACAGCTGGTACTGGATTTTCTCCTTCAGGAAAAAGTACTGCTGGTCCAGGGCACTGCTTTCAACTGGCCTGAGCCTGACCATCTGCGCATCATTTCGCTCCCCAGGACAGAAGACCTGGAAACCGTAATGACCAAACTTGAACGGTTCCTCAGTCGATACCGGCAGTAATTAACACCGTTAACCCCCGGCTATGCCGGGGTGGCTCCCATAGGTTCAACATAAGTAGTTAACAGCTTAAAAGGGTTGAACTTTTATTATTTATTTTTGTCTACCAATTAAAAAACCAGTGTTCTGTTTAAAAGCCATTGTTCTATTTAATAACTGAGCTTGTCAGGGAAGAAATAAAAGTAATTACAATGGGATTATCATTGTGGATAACTTGCCTCCCACAACATCCAATACAGCACTCTCTGCGGATCCACCCAATAATGATTGCAGAAAAGCCGGGGCGTCATCACGTAAAACCGGGAAACTGGGTGGACGGCAAGTTCAATCTATAACACCTGCCCAAAAACACCAGCTTATTTTAAAAAGCATGATTGCTGAAATGGGTGCACTGAATAACTTCATGAAACATAATTTTCGCACGTATAATCCAGACGCTTCATTGGAACGAGGTGAGTTACTGCACGGTGTTGATACGGGACAACTGTTAAAGCATATGAACAAGTGTAAAGACTTGCACCAGGAGTGCGTCAAGGCAATGGCGACTTGTACAAATCTGGCAACTTTTGAACGCCTGATGAAATCCGCAGATTTTTATGAGGAATTCCAGGAAAATTTTTATAAAAAAATAAATGAAATCGCCGATGACATAAACCGTCAGATCGCTCAAGAGTTATACCGTGTGACCAGTGATAGCGATGATGATGGCGAATCAGTCAGCAAAAATACGACAGATGATATTGTTATAAACTTACCGGATAATATCGATCAGGCGAATAAAACCGAATCTGTCACTCTGCTGAAGAGAGTTCTTAAATGCTTTTCACTTTTTGTTGATCCAACAGCAAAATCACTGAAAAAAAACGAAAAATCCGAACAGAAACTATATTCCAAATGGTGTGAGTTGTTTGCCAGGTCACTGGCCAGGGTACTCGACCATGACCGGGAACTGGATTCTGAGATGTTGTGCTCAGTAAAGACAATCATGGCCGCGTTTGATAAACGCACTTATGGTCAGGATAATTCACTGCATTTACTGGCCGTCCTTAACCAGCTCAATAAGAAAGGTATCCTTAATCCGCAAACGTCGTTTACTGGTAAAGAGATATTTGCTGGTCATGTCATTAAAGCATGTATCGCGCAGTTGGATCATCTGAACAAAATCATTGATTCAAAGGCACAGGATGGCGAACCGCACCAAATGGAATTGCGCATAAAAGACAAGATTGTGAACCAGTTGAATGCGCTCAGGCCTTATTTTCCTGAGGGCGACCTGTATATTGAGTTTATCCTCAGACTGGTCGTTGATAAGGTTGACCACAACTGGTTTGCGCTGCTGTACGCCCTGGCCCGTTGTCCTTCTGAAGCGTTATCGGATCCGTGGCGTGAAAGATTTTCACAACGGCTGGCGCAATATCATCCCCAGGCCCAAATGATGCTTGATGCCCTGTTCACAGGCAACCATGGGCAGATACCCGAAGCCATAGCCCCTGACTACTACCCGGTGCTGTGGCTCAAGGCATTTATCCTGAACAAACAGGGTGAACACCGTCGTGCCTATGAAGCCATTATCCAGACGGAGAGCGGTTGTCGGCGGATGCCCGGGCAGAAGCAGCCTGATGTCCGCCTGCAACTGGAAATACTGCGCATAAGCCTGCGCAGTCAGCTACTGGCTACAGGACTCCCCGGGTTAAGCTTTGAACAGCTTAAGACCATGAAAGCACAGGCCGACAATCTGATTAGTCATCCCCAGGCCTATTGGACGCAGCACGAACATACCGTGCTTCAGCAATTACGAGGGGAATTGGCGGCACTGTTGCCACAGTATGCGCCAACTGTTACTGAGTCGGTGACACTGGCAGGCACCGGAACCGTCGAAGAGCCTCCCGAAGAGCCGGATACTCTCAACACAGAGGCAGATGTTGTCATGCCAGCACTGCCCCGGAGCCGGAAAACCCTGGTAAAGGAACTGTGCAAAAAACTGAAGGCCGGGATCAGAATCTGGCAGGGCCGTAACCGACCAGAATCGCTGATGCCGGATGACTCATACCAGGTGATGGGGCCTTATGGAAAAACGCTGTCAGCAACGGAAACCATGCGAAAAGATCACTGGAACGGTGGCATTCGGCAATTGCTCACGGAGGTCAATGCCCATCGGGCCTATGGTGATATCATCAGCGAGCTGTCCTGCTACCAGAGAGTCCTTGCCGATCCGACCCGAAAGGGTACCATTGGCATTTATCGCCTGACACTGGAGTTGTCCTGGACCATTATGCGCTATGTTAACGGAGAATACGGGGCAGTAGGCCTGACGGACAGAGAAAAAGGAGAGTTGCTGGATATATCCTGGCAATCTCTGAAGCAATCCGTCTGCCTTGCCATGCGCAGGAACAGCCCATTGCCTGAGCAGGCATCGGACCAGGAACTGGTCGACACCGTCGTCCAATGGTTGCAGCTTCTGAAAGATCCCGAAGCAAAAAAAGAGATGGAATTTTTTATGCGCTGTGCCCTGGGCAGTACGGCTGGGCATATCCATGGCTTTCTGGCAGAAATATTTCCGAGGCAGAAACAACACTCAGACAGCGCCCGGTTTTTCTTTGAAGCGAAGACCCGACTTCAGCCGGACTATCAAAAACCGGTTTCTGAAGCAGGCCAGGATAGCCGCCATGACCTGATGCGAAAAAATCAGCAGCAGCGCTGGAGCCAAGGGCGTTAATAACGCTGTTGCCAACAAAAAAAAGGTGTAACCGGCAATTGTCAAAAGCCTTGAATCTCGCACAACAGGCAGAGATTTACTCTATAATTTCCCCGGGTTATGACGCAGTAAATATAAAATTCACAGGATTCATTGCTCATGAAAGGCACAACTGAAACCAGTAAGGAGCTTGCACAGCTTGCGTGTATCACCTGCCGTGGCACTAAATTTGAGACGGACACATTAACCAAAGTCGGGGCATACTTAGGATTGAAGGTTGGCGTAGGGACTTTTGTTTTAGAAAGAAATACCGTTTACATCGCGAAACAGATGGCGAAAGCAACCGGCCAACCATTCATCAGATCCATGTCGACGAGAGCCCCTGTTGTCATACCCGCAGTAGTAGTGGTCGGAGCAGCTTTGGGAAGGATGGCTCAGACCTTCGAAGACATTACCGGGAAGACGACTGTATCTGATTATGTAATTGCGAATTATGTTAATGGAAAAGCTGCTGTTGACTTGGACATTAACCTCTGAAAGTGTCAGCCTTTCAGCGTTTTTATGGATGATCTATGAACGACATACACATTGACGAATTTTACCAGGACTGCGTAAAAACGCTGGTTCAGCTTTATAATAGCTTCCCCCGCCTGACAACACTTTACGTTGACGATCTGATTACCAACGCCGGCACCGACGAGTACGGCATCCCTAACCGGCGCCACAAAGCCTGTTTTGATGCTATGCTCTGGCTGGCTTCAGAAGGCTATATTCGTTATCAGGATACGATCCGGCAAGACGCGCTGGATCAGGTGGTACTCACGGAAAAAAGCTTTTTACGCTTAAGTCTGCCCACCACTGCCCCGGATAATCCGGATAATAAAAAGAACGACCTGCCGCCGTCTGTTGCCCGGAAACAGGCGACAATGGCTTGGCATTGCCGACAGGCCCTTAACAATAAAGGCGGTGAAGCGATTGCCAGGGCTGCGCTGCAATTTTTTACCGAATAGTGAGCAGAATGGGGGCAGGTATCCGGCTCTTTTTCTGTCAGTACCATGTAAAAATAAAGCGCATTTTATAGACGCTCTTGAAAGGATAAATAGTCGCCTTTATATAAGTAGCTAACCATATGAAATCATATATTTCTGACTCCTTGTTCAGGCACTCTCGGCAACAGTTCCTGCGTTGCTCTAGCTCCTGCATCCATGCAGTCGTGCTTCGTTACAACTCCGGTCATATAGCTACGGCTATGCTCCCTCCGTTGTGCCTCGCATAGCACCTGCCCAAGTAGCCAGAAATATATGATTCCATATGGCCAGCTACTTTGCTGTTTAATGACAATGATGACGATGAGGTCACCTTAACTCATGAAGAGAATCCTGTTGTTTCTGGCCACAAACATGGCAGTCCTGTTGCTGGCCAGTATCACACTGAATATTCTCGGCGTCGGCAGTTATCTGAGCCACCAGGGGCTGAATATGGGTTCCCTGCTGGTATTCTGTGCTGTATTCGGTTTTGCCGGCTCTTTTGTCTCCCTGCTACTCTCCAAAACCATGGCCAAAATGAGCACAGGGACGCAGATTATTGAACAACCGCAAACAGCCCGGGAGCAGTGGCTGGTTGAGACGGTCAGGGAACTCTCTGAAAAGGCCAGCATCGGCATGCCGGAAGTGGGTATCTTCCACTCCCCGGAAGCCAATGCCTTTGCCACCGGGTGGAATAAAAATGCCGCGCTGGTTGCGGTTAGCGAAGGGCTGCTGGACCGCTTCAGCCCGAACGAAGCCCGTGCAGTTATTGGTCACGAAATTGGCCACGTTGCCAACGGCGATATGGTTACCCTGAGCCTGATCCAGGGGGTTGTGAACACCTTTGTCATGTTCTTTGCCCGGATTATCGGTTATGCCGTTGATTCCTTCCTGCGTCGTGATGATGAAGACGAAGGTGGCGTCGGTATGGGTTTTTACATAACCAGCTTTATCGCCGAGATTATTCTTGGTTTTCTGGCCAGTGCTATCGTTATGTGGTTCTCCCGTCAGCGGGAATTCAGGGCAGATGAAGCCGGTGCCGAACTGGCCAGCCGCAGAGATATGATTGCCGCACTGGAACGCCTGCGTGCCGAGTATGAAGCGCCGAGTGCCATGCCTGCAACCATGACTGCCTTTGGTATCCGCAGCGGTGATCGCAGTGGACTGGCAGCCCTGTTTACCAGTCACCCGCCGTTAGACCAGCGCATTGAAGCGCTACGCGCTCACCATTAAGTTCCCCCTTAAGGCCGGTAATCCCCGGCCTTTTTTAACCACTCAGTGCACAACAAAAAAAGGTTTTCCGTCGAACCGTTTGTGATCTTTAAATGTCAACCAGCGCCGGACAGATGAAAAGACAGGACTGAGAAAAACCGCTCCGGTCTATCAACAGCTGCTATTGACTGTTTATAATGGGGTTTTTCGTTAGAACCTTTCGATATGCAACTTTTGTCGCCAGAGCCAGTCTGGATCAATAACAATCAGTCACTTGAAGACTATTGCCAGCGATGGTCCAGGCTTGATGCCATCGCTCTGGATACTGAGTTTATTCGTACAGACACTTTCTACCCACAGCCAGGGCTGATTCAGGTGGGCACAGGCGCGGATGTTTTTCTGATCGATCCACTGGCCATTGATCAGTGGCAACCACTGGCCAGATTGTTTGAAGACAACTCGGTGGTTAAAGTCCTTCATGCCTGTAGTGAAGACCTGGAAGTGTTCAAGCTGTTAACCGATACCGTTCCCAGACCACTGTTTGATACCCAGCTGGCCGCAGCGTTTGCTAACCTGGGATTTTCCCTTGGTTATCAGGCCCTGCTCAGGCAAGTACTGAACATTGATCTGCCCAAGGATGAGACAAGGTCTAACTGGTGCCAGCGACCATTGACGGATGCCCAGATTCGCTATGCCAGCCTGGATGTTGCACATTTACTGGAGATTTATCAGCACCTGGAGCAGCTGTTGGTGCCAACGCCGAAAAAGGCCTGGCTGGAGGATGAGTGCCTGGCCATGACGTTGAATGTGCTGCCTTTTGATCCGGGAAATGCCTGGAAAGAGGTAAAACGAGGCTGGCAATTGCGCCCCCAACAATTGGCTGTACTAAAGGCACTCTGCCACTTTCGGGAAGTTGCCTCCCGCAGTCTGGATGTTCCTCGCAACCGGGTTATCCCCAAAGGCAGCCTCTGGCCACTGGCGAGGTTTCAGCCTAAAGCCATGAATGCCCTGCGGGAAATACCAGAAATGCGTGCCAGTATTATCCGCAACCATGGCGAGCAGATAGTGGATATTATCAGATCGGCCAGTCAGATTCCGGAAGCACAAAGGCCTGAAAAGCTGCCTCTGCCACTGCCAAAAAATGTCAGGGATTGGGGTAAGCAGATCAAAACACTGATGTCGCAACTGGCTGTTGAATTGCAGTTGCCTATGGAGCTGCTGATGCCGGGCAAATTAACCACACCACTGCTGCGCAGCTGGCTGGATCATGGTCGTTTTATGCTACCGGATACCCTCAAGGGCTGGCGTCGTGATATCATCGGCACCCCGCTGATTCAGCAGCTCAATCAATTAAGTCAACAGGAAAAAGGCCATTGAATGAAGTCTCTGGTGACCATCTATAAAAGCCCGAAAAGGGAAGGTATGTACCTGTACCTGAACAAGGGAGCTATATTGGAAAAGACCCTGCCAGAGGCATTATTGCAAGCCTTTGGCAAACCGGTGCATGTTTTTGACCTGTTGCTGACGCCGGAGAAAAAGCTGGCACGGGTAGAGACTGCCAGTGTCCTTCAGGGGATTTCCGATCATGGCTTCTATCTGCAAATGCCCCCCAAAGAGCAGGATGATTACCTGATCAAACTGCCGGATGAGTTTCTTTCATTTAACGACCCAACATGACCGCAAAACCTTTCTGGGAAACCAAAACCCTGGCAGAAATGACCGCCGATGAGTGGGAAAGCCTCTGTGATCGTTGTGGTCGCTGCTGCCTGCACAAACTGGAAGATGAAGATACGGATACGGTTTATTACACGTCAGTAGCCTGTAAACTGCTGGACACCGGCAGCTGTCAATGCCAAAACTACCCGAACCGTAAAGACATCGTGCCGGAATGTACAGTACTGACGCTGAAAGATGTTGAGCTGTTCCACTGGCTGCCCGAAACCTGCGCCTATCGGCTGATCAGCGAAAAGAAACCGCTGTTTGACTGGCATCCACTGTTATCCGGCTCCTGTGAATCTATCCATCAGGCCGGAATCTCGGTAAAAGGATGGGTACATTCAGAAAATGATATTGCAGAAGATGATCTTGAGGACTATATCATTCCCCACAATATGATTGGCTGAAGGATCAACAGCATTTAATACGACCTTCATCCAACATTCATACAATGAATCAGTCCGGTAACCTCCCTGAAATTTTGATCAAATGACAGGACGTTATTTATGTTTTGCTCAGTTAGCCATGCTCAAACAACAGCAATAATGACCTCTCCGGCATTTAGCTCAGTGCGTGTCCGGTGTGGCACTGTTGCCACCGTGTCAGGCCGTTGTATCAGCATGGTTGATGAGCCGAAAAGGCAGAGTTTTGAAAACGCCAGCCCTGGCACAGAACATTCACTGAAACATTGTGGGCTTGCAGCCAGACAGGTAGAAGGCAAGCCTGCACAGCCACCGCTTATGCTTGCCATTGAGGTGGCAGATGACACCTTGTCAGCATCATGTTGTCGTAAAGATAACTGCAAAGAAAACAGCGAATCCACGGTAGGCCAGGAGGGTGATACTCTGGGGCATAGAGAGCCCTCAGCTTATAGAGAGCCCCCCGTGTATGGGAAGCCTTCAGCACTGCAAAAGCCCGGTAAAAAAAACGATTGTTGTATTATTGACATCGAAGGCAGCACCAATAAATCACCGCTCCTGCTTGCAGAAGAGAACGCAGGCAATACGGCCAGCGAAACCATTAGTGCTATTGAAGGTGACTCTGCGCTCATCAGTCAGTTAAATGAACACGGTTTTGCCAGTGATATTTTTTCTGAAGTCCTGCAAACACTCAATCCCCAAAAAGTATATTCCCGATATGTCGTCCAGCATGATGACACACTGAAAAAGTTTGCCGCCAAAGTATTATGTAACGGGGCGGCAGGCACTATTTCTGCTGATGCACTGGACTATATAAGTCAGGCAAAAGGTGCAGCAGGTATTATCTCTGCCATGGTGGCTATTGGCATCGTTGATGGTCTTTATTCCTGTGGCAAGCATCTTCATGAGCATCGGCAACAGCCTGACAATATCCTGCGAATACTGGGTTATGGTACGTACAAATGTATCAGGCCAGTCATGAACCTGCTTCCTGAAACGTTTTGCCAATGTGTCAGAAAAGCCTATATCTATGGGTCTCTTTCCGGTGCCAGTGCAACCCTGCTGGCGGACTTCCTGTCGCACTTATCAAAGTTCGCCATGACAACCTCAGCGGCTTCCTTTATCACTGGGTACGCATGCCCCATACTGTTGCTGGTCCTTACCTCAGCAGGAGGGATGAGCGGAATAATATCCGCTTATGAAAATTATAAAAAAACATCGCCTGCTAGGAGCT
>NZ_JBLYNS010000088.1:0-21994 GCF_049310205.1 Endozoicomonas sp. ALC013
GATACCACAATCCATTCTTGATGAATATGTTCCTTACCAGAATGAGTATGAACACGTTAAAAATCCATTATTACTAACACCAGGTACTCCCTTTCAGCAGCTAATAATGTGGGACGAGCTTGAAATTAGAGAGCACACAACAGCGAATCATACAAATTCAGGTTTACAGTTAACTAATCTTCCTGCCGGAATTCATAGTTCACAAGATTTACGGCCAGTTGCTGTCGTTAATCCGTTATACATGCACCAGGCTACACGTGATAACCAGACAACCCGGGCAGAAGTTAATGTTGATGGCCGTTCTTCACTTGCCGAGCGCAAAAGAAAGCGCCAAAGGGAACTTCGCAAAGATCCCGCTTACGTCGAGCGCGAAAGGGAGCGCCGAAGGGAGCGCTACCAGACAGATCCCGTTTACGCCGAGCGTATAAGGGAGCGCGAAAGGGAGCGCCAAAGGGAGCGCTACCAGACAGATCCCGCTTACGCCGAGCGTAAAAGGGAGAACGAAAGGAAGCGCTACCTGACAGATCTCGCTTACGCCGAGCGCAAAAAAGAGCGCGAAAGGAAGCGCTACCTGACAGATCTCGCTTACGCCGAGGGACAAAAGATCTATAAAAAGATCTACCAAAGAATCAAAATACAAACCTCCAACAAGGAAGAAGCTAAAGAGCAGGCTGTGATCGCCAGAGCGCGTTATCTTCAGTCATTCCATTCAGCTAATGAAGTGGTTTAATGACTTAGGACACCTTGTTAAGCACAATAGTGCCATTGATGACGAGGTAGAAAGTGACAAAGCAGCGTAAGAATTATTCTCCGGAATTTAAGCGTAAAGCCATTGCTATTGTGGTTGAGCAGGCCAGGTGCAGGACAAAAGACATTGATCAAAGCACCTGTTTTATCCGGGCAAATTTCACTAACGTGGCGATCAGTGCATTGTTAAAATCATGCCCCACATGCATACGTTGCAGGGCAAAATGGTGGGCGACAACGGATGAGCCGTCCAGGCAATCATGAATATATTCAACCAATGCATCCACTGAGGGGTTAGTGGCCGCCAGTAGTGCCACCCTTTCCAGGGTGCCGAGGCGCTTTTGCACCCCTTTTTTCAGCAGGCTCCGGACGGTGACGGCAGAAATGGCCTGATGCTGTTGGTCATTGATAAATCGCAAATCGGCCAGGGCTGTTTTATGGTCATCCAGATAGTCCATCGCCTCCTGATAATGCCCGTGGCAAATCAGTGAATAGACCTCTTGCAAAAGCTGCTGTTCCGTTTCGTTTATCCTGAGTTTATAGGAAAGAGCCTCAATTTTCAGCGCCTCAAGGGGATACCCCATATCCTGTGGAATCGGGGTTTCACCATCAGGCAGTGTGGACAAATAGGGGTGGCCTGTTTGCAAAAGAAAGGATGTGGTATTGGCTCCCTCGGTCAATACAGGCAGATCGGAAGCCGTGATCAGATGATGAAACACCGGTTTTGGCAGGTCTGGCAGCAAACAGATGGCAACGGCTTTATGTTTGCTGAACTGTCCCAGCTGTGCCTCAACCTCTTCCGACTCAGAATCAATAATCACCAGTGTTTTGGCCATGCCCGGGTTATCAGGCAGTTCGTTGGGTATCTGGGATTTACCCGTCAAAATCAGCGTGGGTTTGCTCTCTTGGGTGACTTTTTGCAGGGCATCGATCCATCGACCTAGCAGCTGTTCTCTTCTGGGTAAAACGTCCTGATGCTTTAACCCATAAATGACATTCAAATGGATATGCCCTTGTCGGCACAAAGTACAGATTCTGCCCAGGGTTTTCGCCTGTAAGGGACTGTTTATGGGTGAGGCATTCAAGGCTTCTCTGATCCACTGTCGTTCATCCCGGTCGCATGTAAAAGTTCTGATGGTGCCAGGCTCCGGAAGCAGGCTGTTGGGTGGCAGGTGCAGGGGGATTTTTCGCAGGTTCAAACCATCAAAATCGGTGTACAACACCCGACCATCCGGTGATGTACTGTCAAATCGGTAGGGTTTTACCACCATGTAATGATCGCAATGGACAGTGTGTTGCTGGTGTTTTTCGGGCAGATCCAGAAATGAAAACACCACAGCAGGTTCTGGTACTCCATCATCGCACTGTACGATGGATAGTGTACTTTGCCCCATACGGAAACATTGCGGGAGGCGTCTGTCAGGATCAAAGCCGGGCAATAACAGCGCCAGCTTATTGAGCTCCACCCGCTTTAATCGTTCTGTTTTCAGCCCTTCAGCAGATTCCGGGTCGGCATTATTGTCTGATTGACCTGTTGCTTCCGACTGCCGGGTAGCGGTGGGTTGATGCCATGGGGGCGATAATCGCAGTTGAATTTTTGGAGCGCCCAATCCAACCAGCTGGTTGACCAGTTGTACGCTGACATTTTCATCACCCAGAGCGATAAAGCTGTGCGCTTGCTCCCTCTTCATGCAGAAAAAGGTGCCATACACCCCCACCTCTCCAAGCCACTGAAGCACCTGTTTTGCCCTATGGCGTAATGCCCGGCTACCGGATGAAACCGTCGACGATAAATCCATGGCCTGAATGAATGTACTGCCCAGAGGATTGTCTTTTTGGGCAAATAGGAATTGTCCCTGAGTAACTGTCTCTTTTTGCCACGGAGACACGGAGTCACAGAGGCAAAGATTTTTTCTTTTCTCCGTTTCTCCGTGACTCTGTGGCAAGGTTTTTTCTTTGCTGGCCAACATCGGAAGTGTGGAAGTTACTTCAGGACAGTTCCATAGAGGGGCAAACAGCTCCCCGACAGGTGAGCACCGGAATGTCCCGGAACCCGTTTTTGAGATGGCTGTTTCTTTATTCGGCCTATAAGCAATAACAGGCCTGAAGGCTGGCAAAACCGATGTTCTTAACTGCTGGATTCTTTTTTCACATTGGGCATCGGTGCTGTGTAAATTGAGAAAGAACAGCAGGTGATTCAGTCTCTCACGGACACAGGGCTTCTCTATGGCAACTTTGAGAAATGCCAGCTGCGCCCGCTCTGACGCCTGGGTAAATTCCAGGCAGTGCAGCGGCGTTTTATGACTGTTATCCATGGTTATCAAGGTTTCTGGTACACAGTTCATCATCTTGATGCTGCTGCTGATATACCCCCGTAAAACAGCAATATGCAGCGGTAACAATCCTTCTTTATTTTGTTCGAGCAAAGACTGTGCACCGGCACCGGAGGCAATGATCACATCAAGACTTCCGGATGTTTTAGCCCGTGCTGCATGGTGTAATACCGTGTCGCCATTATGATCTTTTGTACACAATGCATGTTTACCTTGCTCAGTGTTGAGCGCTTTACGGAGCAAAAGTGTATAATCTGACGCTCCCATCCGATGAACCAATGTCTTGCCTTCTTCGTCTGCCAACAAAAGACAGGCCGGATACTGCTCAATAAGCGACGGATGCCGGGCAACTAGACGTAGTAACTGTTCCGGATTTTTTTCCTCAATGGCCCGCTCAAAAGCAGCAGCAATGGGATGTTCAACACAGGGTAATTTCCGGACAGTTCGCTCAAGAGTGGCGGTTGTGATGAGAGGGCGCTCTGTTACTGTGCAATGGCTGGTACCAACACTAATACGAGAATTTACTGCAACCACGGTATCGGGTTTAGCGATATGAGACGGATCAGGAGACTCCAGTTTCCCATGGTTCGCAGAGGCAGATGATCTATCTGAATAAACTGGCTGGCATGGTGGAATCATATATCGATTATCCAGGGCATTGTGAGTTTTTATTACTATCGTTCCTGGTTTGCTTCTTCAGAGAGCAGACCATCCTGAAAGTTCTTGTTCCGATAAAATCTTTCAACTCCAAATGTTTGGATTAACTTGCAATAAGCCTTTTTTTTAATGTGTTTATTACAATGACAGACCCGGGCAGAGGGATAATCGCTCTTTCGTTTATCGGAACCGGCGGTGGTCTGAAACCATCAAAATTGCCTTAAGCGGAACTGGTCCCGACGTTGGTAGATGGCTGCGAACTCTCGGCAAAGTACTGGCTGACTCCGGTGGACTCTGGCCCTGATCCCGGAACGAAAGCCAGGCTATTATTTTGGTCAGCCTCCTGGTTGTGTTTACCTGGCTATTAAATCTCCGTACCCCCAAATCAGGGTACCGATGATACTTGCCAGCAGGATCACCCAGTCGCACTCACTGGCTGTTCTTTTTACTTTCCTTTCGGTGATGCTGGCATTGCCGATCTGTTCAGCCAGGTCCTTTAATTTCACGTCCCCTTCCCGGGGTAATTTATGGTTGGGTGCTTCAATCATCAGCTCGCGGCTTGGCAGTTTTTCACTTCTTTTTCTCAGGGTGATAAATGTCACCAACATGGCCCAGCAGACGACGACGGACCCTGATCGCTGGAAAAGTGCCTGATCATCATCGCGGGTTATGTCTGAAATCAGCGAAGCGGTCACTGTTGTTGCGGTGGCCAGCGTGCTGAGGATAAAGGTGCTATTCCACTTTTTATTGCGTTCCCACCAGTTATTATGCTTCAGGCAGGCAGGTTCTGCGCCTTCACGAGGTAATGCGTCGTTTTCCAGCCTTAAGGTGTGCATATTGATAATGTAGGCATCCCGATTATCCTGCCGGGATGAAGATGATGGGCCCGGGAGGGGGGCAGTCAGCCGATTCTGGCGCACAGCACTTTTATCATCCGCCATTTTTGACTGGGTTGAGGTTAAGCAGGAAAGGGAGGCAACGTGTTCTTTTCGTGCGGCAAAAGTTCGGTCATTAATCAATGCCTGGCCAGGATCTACGGTTTCATCTCTGAACGTTGACATGTTAACCGGTTCAAGAAGCTCTCTGGTACTTCTGCCATGGAACAGAGAATCTTTTGAACTTCGTGTTTTTTGGGCTTGATACCGACTGTCATCAAGTTGGCCGGTGTTAATATCATACGCAGGTCTGCTGATCGGTGTACTCATCATTACCCCCCTTGGCTAACCTATAAGTCGCTGAACTGGATAGAGACCTGCTAAGTGTAATTGCTTGTTGATGACTGGTTTTCAGTTATGCCGATTTTTTTACTCAGGCAGCAAGTTCGCCATTATCAAAAACCACCATGTCGCCGGGCTGAATAGGGTGCCAAGTCTCATTAATGGTTAACGGGTCAGTAGCTATTATAGAAACGATGTCGTTTTCTGTGGTTTCTTTGGCAAAATCCACCGTAATGTCGTCATCTTTGAGACTGGCCTGATTAAACGGCGCTCTGCGGGTTATCCAGTGCAACCGGGTACTGCAGTAGCAATAGAGATAGCGGGAGTCGCTCAGCAACATATTGAATACGCCCAGCCCACGCAGTTCGTCACAGAGCTGGCGGATAAAGCGTTGCAGTGTACTCACCCTTTTGGGTGGTTTGGGGAAGCGCTCACGCGCCTGGTCCATGATCCAGCAAAAAGCGTACTCACTGTCCGTGGTTCCCACCGGCAAGTAGTGTTTCAGGGGGAACTTCTTAATGCCTTTCAATTGGCCGTTGTGGGCAAAGGTCCAGTGTTTGCCCCAGAGTTCCCGGGTAAAGGGGTGGGTGTTTTCCAGGGCAATTCTGCCTGCATTTGCCTGGCGGATATGACTGATCACGATGGTGCTTTTGATCGGGTAGCGGCAGACCAGCTTGGCAATTTCAGAATCACAGCTTGGGTTGGGATCACGAAATTCCCGTAACCCTTTGCCTTCATAGAACGCGATTCCCCAGCCATCACTGTGGGGGCCGGTTTTGCCCCCGCGCTGCATCAGGCCACGGAAGCTGAACACAATATCCGTAGGCGTGTTGGCGCTCATTCCAAGAAGTTCACACATTGGTTGATAAATCGCGGTTAGGTTCAGGATTTCTGGCTGGAATCAGGGCCCAGGGCGGGTTCTTTGCGTTGATGTTTAGCGTGGCTTGTGTTGGGCTTTTGCCTTTTGTCAGAAGCTGCTTTTTTTGCCTTGCCGACCGGTAATAACAAGCCTGCAATCACTGCAACACCAGCGGCAATTGCCACAGTCCGCCCCGTTCGCCACATGGCGTCAACTCCCAGGCTAAGGCCATCATAAAGGCTGATAAGGAAGGCCGGGCCAAGATAGCTCTGCTCAGGGTGAACAGTACCGGGCAGGAAAAACAGTACAGCAAAAGCCAGCATCAGAGGCCGCTTTAGCCGCGGATGCCAATTACCAACAATAAACCACAGGCTCAGCAGGCAGCCGAAGGCTCCTGCCAGGTAAACTGCCCAGCCCCAAAAATACTGCAATTCCGTCATTGACTCTCCAACAACCGCCATTGAACCAATGGCGGTTAATGTTATTTACCGCCATCCTTTGGTGTTGTCAGGAGGTGGCGCTGGTAGGTAGTTAACCAAATAACCAAGGGTGCATTTTGCATCAATTGACCACAATATGAAAACAGCCACTGATGATAAAATGAAATTTAATCACCAAAGACCGAAAGAGGGTTGAAATCTCCACCACTGCCCATATCTCCTGACTATCAAAATACTCAATGTGTTGATTAACCGGAATTGAGGTTCTAATGGCAGTCGAAACGAAAAAAGAAACGCTGGGCTTTCAGACTGAAGTGAAACAGCTTCTGCACCTGATGATTCACTCTCTCTATTCCAATCGGGAGATTTTTTTACGGGAGCTGATTTCCAACGCTTCCGATGCCGCAGACAAGCTGCGTTACCTGGCACTCAAGAACAGTGAGTTGCTGGAACGTGACCCAAATCTTGACGTCAGGGTGGATTACGATAAGGACGCCAACACCGTCACCATCGCCGATAACGGCATTGGCATGAACCGTGACGATGTGATTACCCATCTGGGTACCATCGCCAAATCCGGTACTTCGGACTTCCTGAAAACACTGACCGGTGACCAGAAGAAAGATTCCCAGCTGATCGGTCAGTTTGGTGTTGGTTTCTATTCCGCATTTATTGTTGCTGACAAGGTGACCGTTGAAACCCGCAAGGTAGACACAGAAGAAGCCGTGCGCTGGGTGTCCGATGGTTCCGGTGAGTTTACCGTTGAGCCAATAACGAAGGACAAACGGGGTACCACCATTATTCTGCATCTGAAGCCTGAGGCTGAAGAGTATGCGGATGGCTGGCGCCTGCGTAATATCATCCGCAAATACTCTGACCATATCTCCATGCCAATCCTGATGCGCAAGGAAGAGATGCCAGCGACAGAGGAAGAAAACGAAGAAGAGAAAGACAAAGACAAAGCGCCCGAGTGGGAAACGGTGAATACGGCGAAAGCCCTGTGGACCCGTTCCCGCAGCGACATCACGGATGAAGAGTATAAAGAGTTTTACAAACACATCAGTCATGACCATACCGACCCACTCAAGTGGAGCCACAACCGGGTAGAAGGCAAGCTGGAATACAACAGCCTGCTTTATATTCCCGCCAAAGCTCCCTTTGACCTGTATAACCGTGATATGCAGAAAGGGTTGAAACTCTATGTTCAGCGTGTCTTTATCATGGATCAGGCAGAGGAATTCCTGCCCATGTACCTGCGCTTTATCAAGGGAGTGGTGGACTCTAACGATCTGTCCCTGAACGTTTCCCGGGAAATCCTTCAGAAAGACCCGGCCGTTGACAGCATGAAAACCGCGCTGACCAAACGAGTGCTGGATATGCTGGAGAAACTGGCTAAGAAAGAACCTGAACAATACGCCAGTTTCTGGCAAGAGTTTGGCCAGGTGCTCAAAGAGGGGCCAGCGGAAGATTATGCCAACCGTGAGCGTATTGCCAAACTTCTGCGCTTCTCATCCACTGAGAGCCAGGGGCTTGAGCAGGATCAATCCCTTGAAGGCTACGTTTCCCGGATGAAAGAAGGTCAGGACAAGATCTACTACATTACCGCAGAGACGTCCAAAGCGGCGGCCAACAGCCCACATCTTGAGGTATTCCGCAAGAAAGGGCTGGAAGTTCTGTTGCTTTCTGATCGGGTCGATGAGTGGCTGATGTCCCACCTGTTCGAGTTTGACGGCAAATCGTTCGTTGATATTGGCCGTGGTGATCTCGATCTGGGTAAGCTGGACTCCGAAGAAGAGAAGCAGGCCCAGGAAGAGGCGGCTAAAGAGAATGAAGATCTGGTCAAGCGCATCAGTGATGTGCTGGGTGCTGATGTCGAATCGGTTCGGGTGACCCATCGTCTGACGGACTCTCCAGCCTGTCTGGTGGTTGGGCAGAACGATATGGGGATGCAGATGCGCCGCATTATGGAAGCTGCCGGCCAGAGCATGCCAGAATCCAAACCGATCTTTGAGATTAACCCGGAACACCCATTGATTGGCCGACTGGATAAAGAAGTGGACGAAGATCGCTTTGCCGACCTGACCCGGGTGGTATTTGATCAGGCCAGCCTGGCGGCGGGTGGTCAACTGGACGATCCGGCGGCTTATGTTCAGCGTCTTAACAAGCTGTTGCTGGAAATGGCTGTCTGAAAATAGTGGATTAAGCAGCAAAAAGGCGAAGTCATGACTTCGCCTTTTTTGACTATCAAGCGGATGACATGTTGACAATTTTGATGGGTCATCTCTGCCTGAATTTTCAAGATTCTAAATTCCTCCCAGTCCTCTTCAACTTGATACTTTCGAGTACATGCTTAGACATTTGAAATTGTTGAGGGGGAGATAGTTTAGATCCCATCACCACTGGTTTTGGTGCTATTGCCGGTTTTTTGTCGCTTTTTATCACCTTCTTACCCGATAAAACAGCAGGAAGAGGGGGTGGTGGAGGAATTATACCAGGACCCACAGGAACCGTTTCAATTTGCTTTGGAGCAACCCTGGCAGGTTCCACGGGCTGGGATTCTGACTTTCGTGGTTTGGACTCCAGAACCCTTTCCGTTCCTTCTGTTTCTTTTCTGCGTTCTTTCAGTCTTTCAAAAAGCTCTTCTGTAAATTCTTTATTTGATTTTTCGTGTTTTTTATTCTTTCCCTTTTGTTCAGCACTAATGTTGCGTTTAATCTGCGCCCATGTGTCAGGTTGTTTCATTATTGGTGGCGGCGGCGGTGCAGCGGGAGGGGTTGATGGTTTTTTGACAGAAAGTGCAATATTCGGCATGCTCTTATACGTTCGGGAGTAACTGCCGAATTTGGAGATATCTGAACTGGTAGGCATATAAATAGTATTTGCACAACAAGCTATTAAATGGTCTTTAAAGCTTCCTTTTTTAGGCTCAGTATTTTTATTTTCTGATTTATTCGCAATATGTAAAGCCTGGGTGATTTTCGATGCAGTTATCATGGCAACTTCTCCGTTCGAGTACTTAAGCTCTTCCATGGTTGATTGTTTTTATTGCGCCAATTTCTAATTCATTTAATTATTGGTCTTTTTAATGATTATTATAAATAAAACTTTTGGATAAGAAGGTGACTTACGATAGATATCCTGGCCCGGAAACATCATAATTAACTTCTTGCTAATGCCCTGAGCCCAGTGCTGTTACACTTCCTGCCTTGGGGGCGGATCCGGTAAATTTCCAGCAGCAGCGGTTATTTGCGATGATGATGAACTGTAATTCATTGATATGCAGGAAGTTTCAGACCGAATCCGGCTTTTTTGGCAAAGTCGTTGCCTTTCATGTCGATAAGTTGCTCTATCAGGGCAACTAAACTTTACAGGCAATGAAACCACTCAACCTTTCTGCCTCAACTCCTTCCAATATCAACTCTGAAAAGGAGGGGAGTGAAGCCCATACCGACCAGGCTGACCGGCAGCCCACGAATACAACCAAAACCCCACCTGTCACAAAACACATCCCCACAACTGAAAATGACGTTGGCTATGAAAGTCGCAGCACCTCTTTGTCCAGTCGCTCCGGGTTATCAGTCGAAGATACCGGAATACTCCTGACCCCAAGCTCTGAGGTTTCGGAAGATTCAGTTTTCTGGGAAAACAGTGACCACTCAATACTGAGCGAACAGGCTTCAATCACTAAAACACTTGGACACGGTGCCACTGCGATTGTTGACCTGGTCGAACAAATGGATGTTCATGGAATCTCTGAAAGTTTTGCCCTGAAAAGGCCAATAACAAACTCCCGTCACGAAGCGGCTATAGAGTCTCTGAATCGGGAAGCAGTGATAATGAAAAAAGTAGGCGACCATCCAAACATTGTAAATTGCTATGGTTTTGAGGAGGTCGATAACCGGTCAGGATTACTTTTTGAGTTCATAGATGGGCAAAATCTTCAAACGCTGACCATCACACTCATACACCAACTGAAAACAGGAATTATCACGCCTGACGAATTTTTTAATGCCTATGCCCATCTGCAAGAACAGCAACTGTTTGCCCTGGCGCATCTTGAAAAACAAGGGATTGTTCACTCTGATGTTAAACCATTTAACTGTATGTTTGACCAGAATACCCAAAGCGTTAAACAGCTGGACTTCGGACAAGCGGCAGTAGCCGGAGAAAGTTCGCATTTTGGCAGTGAGGATTTCGCCGCACCGGATACGTTCAAATTACTGCAAGACCTGAACGCACATATCCCGGCAAAAACAGCAGACGATGCGTTTGCTTATGGTCAAAGTCTCTACAGAGTTCTGAAAGAGCTGGAAACCGGAACAGCCGTCAGCTTCTGTCACGATGCCGAACTATGCACCTTTTTTCCCTCAGAGCGTCAAGCCCGGGCTCTGGCACTTTCCCACGCCATGCAGAGATACGAAACCGTAAAGCCTGATAACACTTACCATAAGGCCATACCCAATGATAAAAAAAGCCTGGAGCAACTGTGCTTGAGAGTAGCTTCGGTAAGCCATCCAAATATCCAGGATTTCAATACATTGACCCAAACGGCTGAGGCCTTAAAAAGCTACCTTGAGCCGATGGTTTGCTTAATCAATGATCTTTTACACCCAAACCCGTCATTACGCGTTCTCCCTTCCCAAGCATTGCATTATCAGTGGTTTGAAAAATGTATCTCCAGTGCTGAGGAAGCGAAAAAGACCCAGGTTTTCGCGGTTAACAACAGAGCATGAACTAGGAGGCTGTCCTAACGATTTTGATCGGTTGTGCCCTGGCATACACGGCCAGGCCACCCAATGAGGTTTCCCGGTATTTGGCCTGAAGATCCAACCCTGTCCGATACATGGTTTCAATGCAGCTGTCCAGCGACACCGCATGGTCACCATCGCCACGCATGGCCAGACGGGACGCAGTGATGGCCTTGATGGCGGCCATGCCATTGCGCTCAATGCAGGGAATCTGCACTAACCCTGCGATGGGGTCGCAGGTCATGCCCAGATGATGTTCCATGCCGATTTCAGCGGCATTCTCCACCTGTTCCATGGTGGCACCTTGAATGGCAGCCAACGCTGCGGCAGCCATTGAGCATGCAGAGCCTACTTCAGCCTGACAGCCCGCTTCGGCTCCGGAAATCGACGCATTCATCTTGATCAGCGAGCCAATGGCAGCGGCTGTGGCAATAAAATCACGAATTCCCTGCTGATTATTTCGCGAGATAAAGCGGGTGTAATAGGCCAGCGTCGCCGGGATAACGCCAGCAGCACCGTTGGTCGGAGCCGTGACCACACGGCCCCCGCAGGCATTTTCTTCGTTAACGGCCATGGCAAACAGGGTTACCCAGTCCATGATGGCAAAGTGATCCATCAGCATGGCTTCAGGGTTGCTGGTCAGCTTTTTATGCATATTCGCGGCACGGCGCTTCAGGCCACTGACCGGAAGGGTTCCTTCCATACGCAGGCCCCGTTCGATGCAGGCGTGCATGACTGCCCAAATGGCATCAATCCTGTCATTTACCAGGTCTCCATCACCCTGATGCCGGGCAACTTCATTGGCAATAGTCAACTGGGCAATGGTCAGGTTATGCTCATGGCAAAGGTCAAGAAGCTCTGCGGCGGTTCTGAAAGGATAAGGGATCTGACAGGAGTCTTCCGAGCTGTTGGCCGCCTCTGGCTGATTGTACCCATCGGCACAGACCACAAAGCCACCGCCAATGGAAAGATAAGACTTGTAATAAATCACCACACCATTGTTGTCGGAAGCGAAAATGCGCATGCCATTGGGGTGCTCAGGCAGCGTTTCTCCGTTATGGAAAATCAGATGCTTGTGGTAATCAAAGTCAATGGCGTGTTTACAGGCCAGCTTGAGGGCTTTATTGGTTTTGATATGTGCAAAAATCTGATCAGCTTCATCGGGATCAATAGTGTCCGGGCGATAACCGGCCAGGCCGAGCAGGGTGGCTTTATCGGTGCCATGGCCAACACCAGTGAGCGCCAGTGAGCCATAAAGACCAACACGAATGGATGAGATACTGGACAGGATGCCTTTTTCTTCAAGCTCGTTCAGAAAGCGGTGTCCTGCCCACATTGGACCCACTGTGTGTGAGCTGGATGGGCCAATGCCTGTTTTGAAAATATCAAAAATACTGAGCATAGTTTGCTGGTTCGGTAAAAAGGTTAAAGTAAGCGGCGGATTTCTGATGCCTGTCAGGGTATTGCTGCTTTGAAGCACATGGCTGTTTCGGGCACTTTTACCTGAAGTACCTGAAGAGTTCTTGTCCTATTGTGCCGTCATTTGTTTGGGACTGATATTGCGGGAGTGCCATCGGCTCTGCCGGTATTCCGAATGATGATTGTGACTGTTCCGGGGCCGCAGGGCCCCGGCGGGGGATCACATCAACTGGGAAGTAATAAAGCCAGTAATGGCAATCAAGCCCATCACCACGGTGAAGATGTTGGCCCTTGAGCGGTATTTGGCCATTGCTGGTACTTTATGGGTTGCGTATACCGGCAGGATGAACAGAATCATGGCCAGAATTGGGGCAACCAGTGATTCGATCATGCCCATGACGCTGACATTGGCATAAGCAACAGCCCATACTGACAAAGTGATAAAGACGATAACCCCTTTATCGATGGCTTTAAGGTTTACCTGCTTCCCCTGTGCCCTGGCACGATTAACGATCATGCCCTGCAGGCCTTCGCGGGTTCCCATGTAGTGCCCGAAAAAGGATGAAGAGATGGCAATAATCGCCACAACCTGAGCGAGCCAGGCAAAGATCTGGTTGTCAGTGCGCTCGGCAAAAATGGACAGAATTGGCAGGTTTGCAGCCTTGGCCTGAAGCAGCTCTGCTGGCGACAGGGTAAGAACGCAGCTGTAAACAAAGAACATGGTAAAACCGACCAGCATCATGGTGGTGCGCTTCAGTGTCTTGCTGGTCTGCTGTTCGGCGTTATCTCCCAGCTCGCTGCGATAGGTTGAGGCAAAAGAAGAGATGGCAGGAGAGTGGTTAAAGGCAAATACCAGCACCGGAATGGTCAGGAAAACGGTTTTCAGAAAGTCGCCAGCGGAAACAGAAACATCAAACTGGGCAGTATTCCACTGGGGAATCAGATACACAGAGGTCCCAAAAAGCACAATGATCAGCGGGTATACGATGGCATTGGTGACTTTCAGTACGGTCTTCTGACCGGCGACCATAACGCTGACCATGGCGGCCACAAGCACAAAGCTCAGGATTGCACGGTTTGGCTCTGCCATCCCCAGCTGATTAACCATCAGTGAATTGACAGTGTTGGTAATACCAATGCCATAGATCAGAAGGATAGGGTAGATGGAAGCAAAGTAGCCCAGAGTGATCAGGCTTCCAGCCTTTTGACCAAAATGTTCGGTAACGGTTTCGGTAATATCGGCCCGGGGATTTTTGGAGGACAGGCACAGGCGATTGAGACCGCGATGGGCCAAAAATGTCATGGGGCCGATAAGGATGGTCATCAGAATCAGGGGCCAGATGCCACCAAGACCTGCGTTAATGGGTAAAAATAGAACGCCGGCACCAATAGCTGTGCCAAACAGTGTCAGCATCCATTGTGTATCACGTTTCTCCCAACCGCCCGTCGAGGCATTATTTATAGCAATGGATTGAGTGAAGGTTTGTGACATTTTGTGTTATCCAGTCATTATTTAATGAGTTGCGCGGACTGTACAGAATTAATGCATTGTGTGTTTTGATGTATGTCAAAATGATTATTTTTGTTTTGTAGTGTGGTGGTGTGTTTTAGGGGCTTTATGATCTGATGTTCTACGTTATTGTCCGGCTCCCCCCGTCACCTTCATCAAGGCTACCGGGAGTTCGACGCTTGTAGCATCGCAGCAACTCTATATCCTTTCGGTATATACGGATTTAGAAGCGGGCAATTTCAGTTAAGCGACAGAATCTGGCAGATCAATAAAAGTGGAACTAATCTGTCTTCTAATTTATTGAAAATGACCAGCATGTTTCTGCAATGAAAGGGTTGTTATCTGTCGAGCAGTTTGATGCCTTTCTGGTGCCTCTGTCGGAGGAGTCACCGGGGGGAGAATACCTGAAAAGCAATCGTGAACTGTATCGTCCCCTGCGCAATGCCTACAACATCGCCCAAACCAGTCTGCAGAAACTCTCCCTGAATCCGGATCCCACAGAGCTGGATATTCTGGAGATCGAAAACCGGGAGAACTGGTTGCAATTGCGCACCCTGTTGCTGGAGGTTCTGGAGAAATCTTCCCGGGACCTGGAGTGCCTGGCATGGCTGGCCATGGCTCAGCTGTTTACCAGCCGTCCCTTTGCGCAACTGGCCCTGGTGATTCAGCTGATTGACCTCTGTATCAATCAATTTGGCGAGCAGATACAGCCTTTTCTGCCGGTGGAAAAGCTTCGCTCAGCAGACCCGGATAACGCCGGTATGGAGCGGGCTGAGGTTCAGGGGCGGGCCCTGAAGCTGCTGTTCGGTGAATCAGAGGACAGTTGCCAGATTGCCGTGCCCCTGCGCATGTTGCCCCTGGTCAGTGATATTGACTATGTCTGCTACCAGCATGAAGAGGCCAGCCGCAACGAGCTGAAACAGAAGGTTAAGATAGCGTTTTCATCTTCCCAGCAAAACGACACAGACGACATTAACGTTGTTGTTACGCAAATAAACGACATTCAGGATGTTCTTGATGGGCTTGATGCCCTGGATAAGACCCTGATAGAGCATTTCAAAAAAATAAATATGCCCGCGCCGGGCAGCCGGTTTCTGCGTCAGGCCCTGGAGGCCAACCTGCAGGCCATTGCTGACCTCACCGAGGGGTTGATTACCCCCTGGCCACCGGATGTTCGCAAGGCTGCCCGGGATAACCACGGTATCACAGATTTCCCCAGGGACACTGCCGAGCCAGACGCGAGTGTGCAGGAAACTGTCGTCCAGAATGAAACAGGCAACGCTGGCGAGCAGCAGGCCGCCGGGACTGATCCATCGTTTAACCGCAACCAGGCATTCCAGCAGCTCAGGCTGTTGTCCGATTATTTTCAGCGTACCGAACCTCAGAGTCCGGTGTCGTATTTATTGGAGAAAGCGATCCGCTGGGGATATACGCCGTTGCCTGAATTAATGAATGAGCTGCTGCAGGATAACAATAACCTTATGGGCCGGATTATGGAGTTAACCGGCATGAATACCAGCCATCAGGTCCCCATTCCCGGCCCCGGTGTAGCAGGGCTCAGCCATATTCCTGCGGTCCTGACCGAAACACTGGCCCCTGAGCAGGCCGCTGCGGAACCTGAGCCTCCGACATCACCACCTGACTATGCAGACAACGTAAGTCGTCAACAAGAGGTTATTACTGAACCTGTCCCTTCCGTTTCCGATCCCCCCGGAGGGCTCAATATCAGTAATCTGGATGACCTTGTGTAACCAGCACCGTTTCTGAGGAAAAAGTTATGGCCAATATGTACATGAAGCTGGGCGAAGCCACGAGTAAAGGTGATGCTACGGCTGAATATACCGGTGGAGACAGTGTCGCTGGCAAGGGCTGGTTTGCCATTCGCTCCTTCAACTGGGGTGCCGCCCGGTCGGTAAGTATGGATATTGGCAATGGTATGAATCGTGATGCCGGCATGGTGGCCATGAGTGAAATCACTGTCAGCAAGGAGATGGATGGTGCCTCGGAAAATATTCTCTCACGGATGTATGTGCCCGGGGATACAGGCGACACCGTTGATATTATTGTGACCAAGCCTGATCGCTCCGGTCAGGGGGCACAGGTTTACCTGCAGCTGCAGTTAACCAATGCCCGGATTGTCAATTACAGCCTCAGTGCGTCCGACGGTGCTACCCCGTTTGAGAGCATTGCCCTGGCCTACAGCAAGGTCAAGGTGAAACACTGGAATGAAGGCGAAGGCGGTAAGCTGGAACCTGGTGGCGATGTCACCTACGACCTGCCTACCGGCAAGGCGGAATCCCATTCCAGTAAAGGTTAGGGCCAGTTGAGGAATAACAGGGGCAAAGATTATGGCGTTGAATACACAGCATAAACGCATCAGTAAAAACCGGGTCAGCATTACCTACGATGTGGAAACCAACGGTGCCCTGGAAAAACGGGAGCTGCCTTTTGTGGTCGGGGTTATTGGTGAGTTTTCCGGCGATAAGCCGGACAGCCACAAAGAAGAAGTGGACTTCCGGAACTTCACTGATATCGATCAGGATAACTTTGACTCGGTCATGGCCACCATTGGTCCCCAGTTGAATTTGAAAGTGGCCAATAAACTGGCCAGTGCCGGTGATGAAGGCAGCGAGGATGATACTGAGTTTGCCGTCAACCTGTCGTTTGCCTCCATGAAAGACTTTGAGCCGGCCAATGTGGTCCAGCAGATTGAACCCCTGCGCAAACTGATGGCAGTACGGAATCAGCTGAGGGAGTTACTGGCCCATGCGGACCGTTCCCGGGATCTGGAGGCCCTGCTGAAGGAAGTACTGCAGAGTACCGATGCCCTGACCGGGCTATCCGGCGAGCTGGGTATTGATGCTAATGACCTCGGTGCCTCTGGTGATGCCGGTGAGGGTAAGGATTGAACCGGTCACCGGGAACAGCAGGAAACAGGAAAATGTGAGATTTTTTCCTTTTCCATAGAGGTCTTTGCAATCTCTGTGGTGCAAAACATGGTGAACTGATATGAGCGATGAACAGGCTGAGGCGTCTGCCACTGAGGTAACCCCGGAACTGGCAGAAAGCTTTCTGGACCGGGCCATAGCCGCTACCGGGCAAACGGCACCGGATACCACCAGGAATCTGCTGGCTACCCTGACCCGCCAGGCCCTGGAAGGGACGGTGGTCTGGAGCAAAAACCTGACCAAAACCATTGAAGAGGCGGTGGCGGCCCTGGACGATAAGATATCCCGGCAACTCAGTGAGGTACTGCATCAGGAGGGATTTCAGAAGCTGGAAGGCTCCTGGCGTGGTCTTAATAAGCTGATCCGTAACAGCGACCTGGGTTCCCGGTTGAAGGTCAGGGTGCTGGATATCACCCGGGATGAGTTACTGGAGCAGTTTGAAGAGGCCCCAGCTATTGACCGCAGTCGTCTGTTCAATATGGTTTATCAGCATGAGTTTGGTACCGCAGGGGGGGAACCTTACGGTGTCCTGCTGGCTGACTATACCTTCAGCCACAATGATGAAGATGTCGCTTTGCTGCGCTACCTGGGGGTGGTGGCTGCCGCTTCCCATTCACCCTTAATTGCCGCCGCATCGCCCGGACTGTTTGAATTTGATGATATCCGCAAGCTGGGGGCAGGCAGGCCGGTGGCCGCAGGGTTTGATGCTTCTGCCTACGCCAGCTG
Organism: Endozoicomonas sp. ALC013; assembly: GCF_049310205.1. Taxonomy (NCBI): domain Bacteria; kingdom Pseudomonadati; phylum Pseudomonadota; class Gammaproteobacteria; order Oceanospirillales; family Endozoicomonadaceae; genus Endozoicomonas; species Endozoicomonas sp. ALC013. The sequence goes on from NZ_JBLYNS010000088.1 coordinate 17,605, forward strand.
GAATGCCTTCCGGGACAGCGATGATGCCCGTTATGTTGCCCTGACCATGCCCCGGACCCTGGCCCGTTTGCCCTATGGCGAGGCTGCCAGTCCGGTCAGGGGGTTTAACTTCGAGGAGTTTCCCAAAGGCCGGGATGGTGTGCATCGGCCACGCTCCAACCGCGATTTCACCTGGAGTAATGCTGCCTATGATATGGGGCTGCTGATCAACAATGCCTTTACCGCTTTTGGCTGGTGCACCGCCATTCGTGGGCTGGAAAATGGTGGCAAGGTGGAGAACCTGCCCAATTACACCTATGTCTCTGAAGCCGGTGACCGGGTACAACAGTGTCCTACCGAAGTTAACCTGACCGATGAACGGGAAAAGGAGCTGTCGGACCTGGGGCTGCTGCCCATGGTGCATTACAAAAATGCCAACTACGCGGTGTTTATGGGCGCTCAGACCCTGAATCGGCCGAAGGAATATACCAATCCTGATGCCACGGCCAATGCGGCCATTTCGGCCCGGTTACCTTATATGATGGCCAGTTCCCGGATTGCCCACTATCTCAAGGTGATGGGCCGGGACAAAATCGGTTCGGCCATGGACCCGGTGGATGTGGAGAAAGACCTGTCCACCTGGATCGGTCTCTACACCAACCCCAACGCCGTGGGTAATGAAGCCCGGGCCAGAACGCCGCTGCGGGAAGCCAGAATAATGGTACAGGAACAGGCAGGCCGCCCCGGCTGTTATTCCGCCATCGCCTGGTTGCGCCCCTGGTTGCAGATGGAAGAGCTGACCACCTCTTTGCGGATGGTGGCCAATATTCCGGGCTAATGAATGGTTCGCTACAGGCCGAGGCACTGGCACAAAAACTGGTGGCCGCCATTGATGAAGAGGTGGCCGAACAGCTCTGTACTATCATTCAGCACCCTCGTTTTAAAGCACTGGAGTCATTGTGGCGTGGTCTGCTGTATATGATGGATGCGGTACCCGGTGTGGCTCCGGTACGGGTGCGGCTCCTGAGTATGAGCTGGGCTGAACTGTCCCATGATCTGAATTTAAGTACCAGTATACAGACGTCAGTGCTGTTCCGGCTGGTTAACCGGCAGGAGCTCAATACCCTTGGCGGCCATCCGTTTGGGCTGCTGGTGGTGGACCAGGCGATTACCACGGAGGTGGATGAGGTCACTGGTTACGATGATCTGTATACCCTGCAGCTGCTGGCGGAGCTGGGCCAGGAATCCCTCTGTCCGGTGGTGATGACAGTGTCAGAAAACTTTCTCGGCACCAGCGATATTGATGTCTGGACCGATCCGGAACGGGTTCAGCGTATTCTCAACAGTCAGGATTTTGCCGGTTGGCGTCGACTGCGCAGCCTGGGTTGCAGTCGTTTTCTCGGGCTGGCCTTTCCCAAAGTGCTGCTCAGGACACCCTGGCAGCACTGTTACCAGGGAATCCTTTTTAATGAGCACCCGGTATACGGCGTTGGCAGTGATTACCTGTGGGGCAATAGCGCTTTTGCCTTTGCTGGTAATGTCCTGCAGGAGTTTAACCGGATTCGCTGGTTTGGCTTCCTCAGGGTACCGGGTGAGCGGGGTGGGGCACTGGTGAAAAAACGTGCGACAGTGTCCGCCGCCGCCTGGCTGCGGCTCACTGACTCTCTGGAAGAGTTTTACAGCGGTCAGGGTTTTATCCCCCTGACCACCGTTTATCTCAGTGGCGATCTGGCCTTTTTCAGCAATTGCTCGCTCCATCAGTCCGGCTGGGAAGGCGATGATTTACGGATTATTAATATGTTGCAGACGACACTGATCGGCTGCCGTTTCGGGCACTATCTGAAAGTGCTGATCCGGGAGCATATTGGCAGCTACGATAGCGCCGTATCCTGCCAGCGGGAGCTGAACACCTGGCTGCAGGGCTACACCTCCAATGCCGATTACGCCGACGACTCGGTACTGGCCAGTTATCCATTGAAAAAATCCAGGGTGACGATTCATGGCAATGAGAGCCTGGGTATCTATTACTGTGAAGTTGAGCTGCAGCCCCAGTACCAGTTCGATGTCATTAACAGCAGTCTGCTATTGAAAACCGATACCAGCGAGTTGAGGGAGACGGAATGAGCGTCAGTCTGCTGGAGCTGTTGCTGGCCCGAGAGCCATCCGGTGAGCGCACCACAGACCTGCGCCTGTCGGTGCTGGAAAATATCCGGTTTCTGCTGGAATCCCGCCAGCCGCTGCTGGCTCCGGGTGATGATTATCCGCTCGCCCGGCGGTCGCTGCTGCGCTATGGCCTGTCGGTTGATCATCTCGGTCGCAGCTACTTTCAGGCCAGTCGGTTATCGCGAGAGATTGAGGTGCTGCTGCGGTATTACGAACCACGGCTCACGGAGGTTGTGGTGGAGATGGTGGCCCTCAATGAGCGGGTCAACAGTATCCGTTTTCATATTGAAGGCGTACTGGTGGATCGGCAGCAGCGGGTCCCGGTGGGTTTCGATTCAGTGTTGAACCTGACGGATGCCCGGGTGGATATTGTCAACACTGAGGAGTTGGGTATGGGGGTTATTTCGGGTCAAGAGGAGAACGGCATTGCCTGATTCATTGCTGGCCTGGTACGAACGGGAACTGACCCTGCTCTGGGAGGGGGCCCGGCACTTTGCCGAACAGCATCCCCAGCAGGCCCAGAGCCTCGGGATCAGCTATGACACGGTGGATGATCCCCATGTGGCCAGGGTGATGGAATCGTTTGCCCTGCTGACCGCCAGAATGGCACGTCAGGCAGCCCGGGAGTCCGGTAAGATTTCCATTGACCTGCTCCAGGTGGTTTTTCCCCTGTGTGTGCAGCCATTGCCTTCCGTCAGTATGATCCGGGTTGCTCCCGATATTGACCAGTCATCCGTGAAGACCCTGCCACAGGGCACCCGCTTCCGGGCTTATATCGATGATGATCGCTACTGCCAGTTCCGGACTACCCGCCAGCTGGAGCTTTGCCCGTTTGATATTGTCAGTACCCATATTGAGCGTCGCCCCTTTGGCCGGGACAACATTCCCTGCCCGGAACTGGCGGTGGCCATGCTCGGGCTGGATCTTGCCATGATTGATGAGTCCCGGCGATTTAATGAACTGGCGGATGACTACGGGCTGACCATCTATTTCCGGGGCCCTGCCCGCCTGCAGACACTGATGTATGACCTGCTATGCCGGGATCTGTGCAGGATTCTGCTGGTGGACCGGCAGGGCAGCTACCATGAGCTCCCCCTGACATCATTTGCACCGGTGGGTTTTGGCGAAGGCGACCGGCTGTTAAGCCAGGAACATACTTTTTTTTCTGACTACCAGATGGTGACTGAACTGCTCTCGCTGCCGGAGCTGTTTTTCGGGTTCCGGCTGAACGGAATCGGGACACAACTGCAACAGTTCGACAGCCGTGAGGTCAGCCTGCTGTTCTGCCTGGAAAATATGCCCGATGAAATGCTGCTGGGAGCAGACCAGCTTCGCTTTTTGCTGGGCTGCGCCCCCCTGGTCAACCTGTTTGACCATATTGCCGAACCGGTGGTGGTTGATCACCGGCAGCTGGACTATCCCCTGATTCCCGATAGCTATAGTCCCAATACGGTGGAGATCCAGGCGGTCACAGAGGTATTGGATATTACCGGTGAGCAGCCGGTGGTGCTGCCGCCTTTGTATGGCCTGAAACATAACGATGGTGAGCATCACTGCTTCTGGCTGCACCGGCCGGTGGATGTGGATACCGGGCGTTATGGTCATCTGGAGATTAGCCACACGGATATGGACCCCGGCCGGAATCAGGTGATGGTGCTGTCTCCCCATGTGACTTGCAGCAACGGTAATCAGGTGCTGGACCTGCCGGCCAATCCCGGGCTTGAGTGTCTGGATAATATTATTCTGCCCACCGACGTCAGGCTGCTGATGCGGCCTACGGCACCCGTCGCTCGCAAGCTGGATATTCAGACCCGGCTCAATCTGCTGGTGCTGCTCAGCGAAAACATTGTCTCAATATTTCAGGCCCGGGACCCGGCCAGACAATTCCGTAACCTGTTGTCCATGTACGCGCAGCGGAAAACAACGACAGGGGTCGCCTGGCTGGAATCCATGTCAGCCATTCGGGTAGAGCCACAGGTGGCGCAGATTCGTATTGATGGCCACCAGTGCCTGTTGCAGGGCAGTGAAGTGGTGTTTGAGCTGGACCCGATCAAACTGAAACAATCCAGCATCATGATGTTCAGCAACCTGCTGGACTATCTGGCCGTTCGTTTTGCCGGCTTCCACAGTTTTATCCAGGTGGTCATTCAGCTGAAAGGGCATCAGGGAGAATATATTCGATGTACACGCCGTCATGGTTATCAGATCAATCGCTGATTACCTCCCTGCAGCAGGAACCCTGGCGCTG